>CAXTSK010000125.1:644-6730 GCA_964246655.1 uncultured Pyrinomonadaceae bacterium | reverse complement strand
GGTCGCGCTAAACAAAAACAAACAGGCGGGTTCTCTACCCCCCCGCCGTGTCACACCCCCACGGCCTTTTGGGCGCACGACAACCACGCGTACCGGCCCCTACCTTACGGTCTGAGGACGGGCGGCGGCGGGGCGTTGGGCCGCTTGGGCGGGTTGCGGCTCAACTCTTCGAGGAGCCACTTGACCGCGGCTTCGAGCGTCGGGTCTTCGCCGCGGGCGAGCGCTTCGGGGCGGTCTACGACTTCGATGTCGGGGTCAACGCCGGTGCCCTCGACGGCCCACTTGCCCGCGAGGTCGAGGAAGCGGAAGGATGGCGTCGAGAGGCTGCTGCCGTCTTCGAGCTGCGGGTTGCCGGAAAGGCCGATGAGGCCGCCCCAGGTCGTCGTGCCGAAGATACGGCCGAGGTTGCGTTCGCGGAAGAAGTACGGGAGCGCGTCGCCGCCCGAGCCCGCGTAGCCGTTAATCAGCATCGCCTTCGGCCCGATGTGCGCGAAGGCGGGCGACGAAGTCAGTTCGATGCCGCGCCGCGACCAGTAGTTGAGCGGGCGGCGCTCCAACAACTCGATCATGCGGTCGGGGATGAAGCCGCCGCCGTTGTAGCGGTCGTCGATGATGAGCGCGTCCTTGTTCGCCTGCGGGTAGAAGCCTTTGAACAGCTCGCGGTTCCCCTCGACCGCGGTGTTGGGCGCGTGGATGTAGCCGATGCGCCCGCCCGAGAGTCTTTCGACGAGCGCGCGGCGCGACTGTATCCAGTCGAGGTAGCGCAGGTTCGACTCGCTCCTCACGGGTCGGACGCGCTCCTCGCGCGAGCCCGCGGTGTCGGGCCGGTCGTTCAAGGTGAGCGTGACGACGCGCGCGGCCTTGCCTTCGAGCAGCTCGTAGAAGTTCTTCACGCCGCGCGTCGTGCGGCCGTCAACGGCGAGGATGAAGTCGCCGACTTTAGCCTTCACGCCCGGCTCGGTCAAAGGCGAGCGGAAGGACTCCTGCCAGTTCTCGCCGGGGAAGATTCTGTTGATGCGGACGTAGCCGGAAGCGTCGGGCGCGATTTCGGCGCCGAGCAGGCCGCCGTCGGCGCGCGTGACCTTCGGCGGGTCGTCGCCGCGCTCGGCGTAGACGTGTCCGGCCGACAGCTCGCTCCCCATCTCGGTCAGTAGGTAAGTGAAGTCCTCGCGGTTGGCGACGTAAGGAATCAGCGCGCCGTACTTGTCGCGTATCGCCTTCCAGTCGAGGCCGTGCATGTTCGGGTCGTAGAACCAGTCGCGCATCGTGCGCCAGGCGTCGTTGTACATCTCGGCCCACTCGGCCTTCGGGTCGAGCTTCATCGTCAACCCTTCGAGCTTGAGCAGTCCGGCGTCGGGCTTCTGCCCCGGCGCGACCGGCGCGATGCCGTAAGCGTCGCGCGTCTGGAAGACGACGTGCTTCAGGCCCGCGGCGAGGTCGTATTCCTGTATGCCCTCGATGATGGGCTGCTCGGCCTTGGCGTCGATGTTGTAGAGCGCGAGGCGGCCGGGGCCGGAAAGATAGAGCACGCCCTCGTTCGTCGCCGAGAGGTGCCGGTAGTTGCTGTTCGGCCCGGGGATGGCGCGGACGCGGTTCTCGAAACCGTCAAAGTCAATCTTGACGTTGACGCCCGCGGATTGTGCGGCGGGAGTCGGGCTCGGTTGTGCAGCCGCCGCATCCGGCGAAGGCGTAGTGGTTGGCTGTGCCTGCGCGCCTCCGTCCTGCGGCGTCGCTTGCGGCTTTCCGCCCTGCGCGGGCGGTGCCTGCGCGGGGTTGGGCGGCTGTGTGAGCGGGCGTTCACTCGTCTTGGCGCGCTCCTCGTCGCTGGTGGGGAGGAAGAGCGCGGGTCCATCCGCGGCGAGCAGGCCGACGTAGACGCGCGTCGGGTTGGTGTAGAGGTAGTTGAACTCGAACGCGGAGAAGGTGAGGTTGAAGTCGCGGTTCGAGAGGAAGTATAGGTAACGACCCTTCGGGTCAAAGACCGGCTCGGTGTCGCTGAACATCCCGCCGCTCAAGCGCTGCGCCTTGCTCGACGCGAGCGAGTAGACCCAAATCTCTGAGAACTGGTTCGCGCCGAGTTTCGCGTAGGCAATCCATTTGCTGTCGGGCGCCCAGTTGTAGCTCGTGATGTCGTTGCGCGTGCCTCGGTCAACGTCCGTCGTCCTGCCGTTGGCGACATCGACGATGCGGAGCCGCTGCTTCTTATCTCCGTAAACGAGCATGCGACTGTCGGGCGACCAGACGGCCGGGTAGCGCCACACGTCGCCGTCGGTCGAGACGCGCCGCTCCGCGCCCGTGCCGTCCGAAGGGCGCACGTAAATCTCGTACTCGCCCGTGCGGTCGGAGAGGTATGAGACCCAGCGGCCGTCGGGCGACCACGCGGGCGCAAACTCCCTCACGCCCTGCGAGTCTGTGAGGTTGCGCACCTCGCCCTCCTTCGCGGGCGCGGTGAAGATGTCGCCGCGCGCGCCGAACAGAGCGCGGGCGCCGCTCGGCGAGACGGAGAAGGTCTCGACGAAATCTTTGACGTTGACGAAGTAGGGCACCGTGTCGGGGAAGTCGCCGTAGAGGCGGATGGGGACGCGCTCCTCCTTGCCAGACTTCGCGTCGAGGCGGTAGACGTAGCCGCCCGCCTCGTAGACCAGCTCGTCGCCCGAGCCCGACGGCCACGTCGCGTCGTAGTCGGTGTGGTTCGTCACCTTGCGCGTCTTCTTCGTCCGCGTGTCGTAAGCGAAGACGTTCATCGTCCAGTCGCGGTCGGAGACGTAGAAGATCGTGTCGCCGAGCCAGACCGGCAGCATGTCCTGTTCGCGTCCCGTTGTGACCTGCTCGGACGTGTTGCTCTTCAGGTCGTAAATCCAAACGTCGGGCGACTGCCCGCCGTGATAGCGCTTCCACCCGCGGAACTCGTTCGAGATGGGCGTGAAGGCGACGCGCGAGCCGTCGGGCGAGTAGCTGACGCCGCCCGCCTCCGTGATCGGCAAGGGCTGCTCTAACCCGCCGTCAACCGGCACGAGGTAAGGGCGGCCGAGGCGGTCGCTCATCGGGACGCGGTTGGCGCGGAAGACCACGTTCTTACCGTCGGGCGTCCAGCCGAGCACGCGGTTGTCGTAGCCGCCGCGCGGGGGCAGCGCGCCCACCTCGTTGTAGAAGGTGAGCTGCCGCGGCTCGCCGCCCTCCGCGGGGATGACGAAGACCTGGCGCGTGCCGTTGTACTGGCCGGAGAAGGCTATCCAGCGGCCGTCGGGCGAGAACTTCGGGAACAGCTCAAGCCCCGGGTGCGACGTGAGCCGGCGCGCCGTGCCGCCCGCGGCCGGCACCGTCCAGATGTCTCCCGCGTAGACGAAGGCGAGCTGGTCGCCGTTGATGTCGGGGTAGCGCAGCAGCCGCGCGAGGTCGTCGCCGCGGCGCGGCTGTGCGGCGGCGGGCAGGCAGAGCAACAGTAAGAGTACGAGTAAGAGAGACCTGTGCATTCCTTCTGACTCCTTCGACGGGAGGTTTTAGACGCCGGGGCGCGATTCAGTTGTTCAAGGCTTCGGCGTGAAAGTTTCGGATTGATTATACCCGAGCGGGCGCGAAAAGGTTTCGAGAGGCATTCACATGGATGGACGGGATGAACAGGATTTGGATTTTGAGATTTGAGATTTGAAATCTGCTAAAGTGTGAGCCAATCCCTTTAAAGCGTCCGCGGAGGTGAAGCTTGAGAATACTGTTTACGCTCGCGTTGGCGGGGCTCGCCGCGTCAAATCTGTTCGCGCAGAGTTCGTCGCGCAGGCCGTCGGCGAACGGTCTGCCGCCGGGCTACTGGCCCGAGGAGAAGAGTCGCGCGCTCGTCGAGAAGATCGGCGAGGTGCGGCTCGCGCCCGACACTTCGCACCTGACCGAGGGCGAGCGGCGCGCGTTGGCGAAGCTGATCGAGGTCGGGAAAATCTTCCAGAGCGTCTACGAGCAGCAGCGGCACGAGCGCGCCGCCGAGTCGCACGCCGCGCTCGTCGCTTTGGACAAGCGACTCGGCTCGCCGCAGTCAACGCGCAACCTGCTCGACATCTACAGGCTCTTCAACGGGCCGATTGCGACGACGCTGGAGAACAAGCGCGAGCCCATCGCGCCCGTCGAACTGGCGGCGCCGGGCGCGGCCATGTACGGCGGCGCCACGAAGGAGGAGGTCGAAGCCTTCTTGAGCGCGCACCCCGACCGGCGTGACGCGATACTCGGCTCGCGCACGGCCGTCCGCCGCGCGACCGCGGTTAACCTCAGAAGGGATTTGACGAAGCTCAGGCAGTATCCCGTGCTCGACGCCCTGCACCCGGGGTTGCGTAAAGAGTTGGAGGCGACGCGGCCGGACGCGAAAGGCTTCTACGCGGTGCCTTACTCGGTCGCGTGGGCCGACGAGATGGTCAAGTCGCACGCGCTCCTGAACGAAGCGGCCGACGCGGTCGAGAAGGACGACTGGGAGTTCGCGGGCTACCTGCGCAACCGCGCGCGCGACCTCCTATCGGACGACTACGAGTCGGGCGACGCGGCGTGGGTGACGGGTCGCTTCAAGAACCTCAACGCGCAGATCGGCTCTTACGAGACCTATGACGACTCGCTCTACGGCGTGAAGACCTTCTACTCCTTCAACGTCCTGAGCAACCGGCGCGAGGAGACCGACCGCCTGCGCGCGGCGATGAAGGGCTTGCAGGCGCTACAGGAAACTCTGCCCTTCAAGTTCGAGCGGCGCGTGCGCGAGGAGATTTCGGTCGGCGCTTACGACGTGGTCGCGGACTTCGCGCAGTCGCGCGGCGGCAACACGGCCACCATCCTCCCGAACGACGCGTACCTCGGCCGCCGCTACGGCCGCACGATCATGCTGCGCGCCAACATCATGCGTAGCCCTGAACTCTTCCAGACCGGCAACGTCTCGACGTGGGAGGCGGCCGTAGACCCGCGCCACAAGTCGGAGCTGACCTCGGACGGCAACTTCTACCGCACGCTCTGGCACGAGGTCGGCCACTACCTCGGCGTGGACGTGACGAAGGACGGGCGCGACCTCGACGCGGCGCTTCAGGACGACGCCGACCTGCTCGAAGAGATGAAGGCCGACCTCGTCTCGCTCTACGTCGCCGAGCCATTGCGGAAGCAGGGCTACTACACGGACGCGCAGTTGCGCGCGGTCTACGCCTCCGGCGTGCTGCGCGTGCTTCAGAACGTCAAGCCGCGCCGCGACCAGCCATACCAGACGATGCAGCTCATGCAGTGGAACTATTTCCTCGAACACGGCCTGCTCACGTTCGACCGCGACACGAAGCTGCTGCGCATCAACTACGACAAGTATCGCGACGTGGTCGGCGGCCTGCTCGAACGAGTGCTGCGCGTGCAGTACGAGGGCGACAAGGCCGCGGCCGACCGCTTCATCGACGAGTACGCGAAGTGGGATGAGTCTCTGCACGGCGCGGTCGCCGAGAGCATCCGCGGCCACCAGCGCTACCGCTTCCGCCTCTTCAAGTACGCGGCGCTCGGGGAATAAAGGTTAGACCGGCCGCGCTCCCGGCGCGCCGCGGAATTCGGCGCCCATTAGGCGTTTATTGGGGTATCATTCGCGGAAAGGCCGGGAATCCGGGGGATTTATGGAAGACTTTTTCGGGGAGCGGGGACTTGAGCCGGTCGAGCGGCGTGCGCTGACGCGCGTCGTCGGGCCGCAGAAGATGATGGCGGCCGTGGACAATCTGACGCGCCACGAGATGCTCGGCACGGCCGAGATCGCGGACTTCAGTTGTCTGGGCATGGCGCTCAGGAACCTGCCGGGCGACCCCGTCGCGGCGGCGGGCGACCAGCTCTGGGTGTCGCTCATCGCGGAAGAGGGAATCATCCCTCTGACGGCCAAGCTCGTCTACGTCAGGCGTAACGGCCTCTACGGGCTGCGCATCGACACGCCCTCGGCCGCCGGCCAGCACTTCCTGCTCCGACTCTATGCACGCGTCTCCATGCAGGCGCCGGCCGCGCCCCCCATCGACGCCGCCTGAGCTTGCAGCGCAGGTAAGTTCTAAACACGGAGACACAGAGACACGGCTTTGAAGATATAAGTCTTCAAAGCCGTGTCTCTG
>CAXTSK010000125.1:0-634 GCA_964246655.1 uncultured Pyrinomonadaceae bacterium | reverse complement strand
TTTTGTATTTTAAAAACCCTCCACCCACCCCCCCCGGTTTTAAATATAAATTTCAAAACCCCGGTGTCTCTGTGTCTCCGTATCTCTGTGTTGAAAAGCTTTTCGAACTTAACGGGTAGTCTCGATGCTCTTCCTGACCGCGGGGTAGCACTCGCAGGCGGCGGCTTCGAGCGCCTCGCGGTCGGTGATGCGGATGTGGCCGCGCGTGTAGTCGATGAGGCCGCGGTCGCGGAGCATCGTGGCGGCGCCCGTCACGCCCGCGCGGCGCGTCCCGAGGTGGCGCGAGATGCGCTCGTGCGTCAGCGCAAGGGGCTGGTCGCCCGCGCGGTCGTGCATCATCAGGAGCCAGGTGCAGAACCGCTCCTCGACGCGGTGGTTGCCGTTGCAGACGGCGCGGCGCGAGAGCAGGGCGATGCGGGCGGCCGCGTACCTGACGAGCACCTGCTGGAAGGCGCCGCCGCGCGCGAACTCCTGCCGCAGCACGTCCACGCGCGCGCGCAGGGCGCTGCCCGAGAGCGCCACCTCGGACAGGTACGAAGGCGGCGGCACGTCGAAGACGGCCGAGAGGCCCGTCATCCCCTCGCGCCCGACCATGTCCGCCTCGGTCATCCCGCCCTCGGTCAGGACGTAGAGG
>CAXTSK010000124.1:5724-10823 GCA_964246655.1 uncultured Pyrinomonadaceae bacterium | reverse complement strand
AACGCTGTCACTACCAGCGCAGGGCCGCCCGGCTCAAACATCTACAACTGTAGTAGTAGATACCTGGGGTTTACACGGCGCGGGAAGGTGTTGACAGGCGCAGGTAAAGAATATATTTTGCCGCCGTACCGATTCTTGGTGCCCTGCTGACGGCATTCTCATGTCAGCCTCCCAGACGTTCTTTCCTCCCGAATTTAATTGTGCGTCGCCATAGAGCGTGACCGCCGCGACGTTCGCGCCCGCTCTTCCGAGTCCTCGTCGGATGGCAAATCCTTCTCAGACATCCCGCGAAGGGTTCTTCTTCGGAAACTTCTCCACGCCGTCCGAGCGGAGGGTCGTATGAAGAACGTCCTGATGGTCCCCGTCCACCTCGACGCCCTGCACCTCGCCGGAGACGAACTCGTCCACGAAGCGACGGCCGACTTCTCGCTGCTGCCTTTCTCCGACGGCGTCAGGGACGTGAACGCCGACACGCCCAACATCAGCGAGGCCGTCGTCTCAAACCCCTTTCAGGACGAAGGTCTCAACCTGAAGGCCGGCATACACCTTCACTGGGCCCTGCCCGACGCACTGACGAAGGGGGCGCAGGGGACGGACGGCACGGAGTTCCCCGCCGTCCCGAACCGCTGGCTCGTCACACGCAGCCGGAGAGGCGAGGGCGGCGCTTTCGTCGCAGAAAAGCAGTGGGTGGTCGAGAGCGACTACCTCTACCCTGAAGGCGCGGGGGCGCTCGCGGGCGGCGTCAGCATCCCGCACCGACCGGCCGAGGGCGAATACAGCCCGTTCCGTTTCATGGGGCGCAACATGCCTCTGGCGGCGTGGCGCGAGGTGGGCGCGGGCGCTGAACGAATGGAGAAGCTGACGGCCGTGGGCTACGGCGAGCCTACGTTCGCCGCCTTCTATCCGAACTGCCACAGCGTCTTCGGCTTCTACGATGGGGACTATGCGGGGGCTGTCCCGGAGGGGCTGCGCTACGACCTCATCGGCTGGTACGCGGACCCGGCCGCAGACCGCGTGAAGACTTTCGTTGACGACTTCGCGCAGGCACAGCGCGAGGCGGGCGCGGGCGAGCCGAGCGACGAACAACTGAAGGATGCAATGAAGTCCGAACTCGGCTGGACGTTGACGGAGGGCACGTCCGGGGAGTTCCCCGCCGGTATGCTCTGCTACGCGCGGCTGGTCTTCGAGCCCGACGCGGACGCGGCCGACAACCCGGCCGCCGCCGACCAGAACACCGGCGTCACCGTCGCCAACACGGGCACCGAAGCCCTCTCGGCTTACCTGGCCGACGCCGTTGACCCCGGCCGCAAAGCCGAACTCGAAGACCAGCTCGAAGCGTTGCTGCTCTCATCGCGGCTCGACAACCGCCAGCTCGATGTCGGTCCGAAGTTTGAAGAGCTGCGTCAAGAGAAGGGCTTCACGGCCATCGCCGCCGGCACACTCTGGTCGATCACTTCCGAGAGCACGACGGCCGCGCCCGCCGACGCCTCGCGCGCCGACGCACAGACACAGGTCACACTGCCCGAGACGCTGGCCCACAGCCTCAACGACCTCAACTCCGCGCAGCATACTTATGACCGGGCGCTTGAGCGGCTGGAGTCGGAGCGCGGCCAGCTCTTCTCCGACTGGTACAAGTACATGGTCTCGGCCTACCCGCCCGAGGACGCGCGAGACGACTACCCGGACGTTGACGAGGTCAGGAACTACATCGAGTTGAAGGTGCTCGCCCCGCTGCTCTCGCGTCAGGAGAGCGCCGGCACGCTCTGGCTGGAGACGGACGCAGGCGGCGTCGTGTCGGGCGCCGATGCGCGCGATTCGAGCCCCGCGTCGCTGGCCGCGCTTCTCGCCGCCGAAGTCAACGCGCTGCTGTCGGCCCTCGCCACTCACAACCGCTCCGAGGAGGTGGTCAAGGCCGGGCTCACCTACCGGCTCCGGCAGGTTCCCGGCCCGAGGTATTACCGGCCGACCGACCCGGTCGTGTTGTTGACGGGGCCTGCCGTCAAGCCGACCGAGCGCCACGGGCAGGACGGCCGCCTGCGCGACGACGGCCTGCTCGAATGCCAGTTCTTCCAGTCGGACGACGCCGCGCCCCTCGTCCCCGACCAGCTCGCCGCGCTGACCGCGAGGCTCGACCAACTGCAAGCCGAGCCCGGCGACGAGAGCATCGCCTTCGACACTTGGGATGGACAGCCTTGGCACCCGTTCCTACTCGAATGGGAGGCGGAGTTCTTCCCCGTCGATGCCGGGAGCAACCTCGACCCCGACACCGGCCACTACTCCCACGACTACATCACAGGCAACTACCTCATGGCCGAGAACGAGGTGGACTTCTCCGTGCGCGCCGGTAGCGGCACGGTCACCAAGGCCGCCACCGTCTACGACGGCCGCACCGTGCTCACGCCTTACGCCGCCGGCAACCTCAAGGCGCAGATCGAAGCCTACCTCCGCGAACAGACGCTCGACGACTACCTGCGCGCGCACGAGCTGCCGCAGCCGGAGCAGCCCGACGACTACTTCCTTGAGAACCGCACGGCCATCCTCGATTGGTACTCGCAGCAGAACTGCAACGCCGACCAGCCCTCCGCCACCTGCCAGATCATCCGCGCCTACCAGCACCTCGACGCGCCTGACTTCTACTCGCTCTCGCAGTCGCTCGGCGGCTTCAACGACGCTCTCCTCATGCGCCGCCGGACGATGCAGCTCGACATCGCCGACCCGCTCGGCTTCACAGACTACCGGCCTTTCACCGACGCGGTGCGCGACGCCGTCGCCGGCCGCAACCTCACCGCCCCGCGCCCTCTGAGCGGCTTCACGCCCGTCCGCGCGGGCGCGCTCAAAATCCTCCGCCTCCGTCTCGTAGACACCTTCGGGCGGGCCAGGGAGGTGGACTGCGGCCCCGTCGTCACCACCGAAAAGCTGAAGGTCGCGGGGAGCCCTTACGCCGTGACGCTCCCGCCGCGACTCGCGCAGCCCGCGCGCCTCAACTTCCGCTGGCTCTCGGCCGAGTCGGGCGAGCAGGAGATGAACGACCACCCTGCCACCTCACCCGTCTGCGGCTGGGTGCTCCCGAACAATCTCGACAACAGCCTGATGGTCTACGACAACAACGGCCGCGCGCTCGGCTCCATCGACCAGACGGCGCGCTGGCAGCCCGCCCCCGGCAGCGAGGCGCCCGTCGCCGTCGAAGACATCCCCAACCTCTACCTCAAGCAGATGGTCGCCCACCTCACCGCGCGCGGCCCCGACTTCATGGAACACTTCCTGACCGCGCTCGACAACGCGTTGGAGAACATCGAGCCCGAGAACTTCGAGCAGCACCAGGACCTCGCGCTGCTCATGGGCCGCCCCGTCGCGCTCGTCCGCGCCTCCGTCAGCCTCGAACTTCAGGGCGCGCCGGCCGTCCACCAGGGCTGGAACAACTTCCGCCTCGACATGCACCGGCACCGGCGCGACGACACCGGCTTCACTCACGTGCGCTTCCCCGTGCGCCTCGGCGAATACCGGCAGATGAACGACGGCCTCGTCGGCTACTGGCGCGAGGCGGCCGCGGGCGGCTACGAGACGGACTACTTCTACGCCCCGCAGAGCGAAGAGGTCGGGCACGACCTCATCAAGACCCACGCCGACACCACCGACGCCGACGATCCGCTGACGCTGCCGCAGACGGCGGCCGCGCCGCCGCACGTCGTCGCCATGCTCGTTGACCCGCGCGGGTCTGTCCACGCCGCGTCCGGCGTCGCGCCCGTCAAAGGCATCAGCATCCCGCCCGACCAGTACGCCGACGCGCTGCGCGCCATCGAGATCACCTTCCTCTCGACGCCCGTCCTCACCGACGCCGCGCGCGTGCGCCTGCCCCTGCCGCCCGAGTCGGGCTTCGCTTGGTCATGGCTGCGGAGGGAGACGGGCGCGTGGTCTGAGATTTCCACCTCGGGCACGGTCAAGAAGCAGGTCTTCATAGACGCCTTCCCCGGCCAGGGCGAGGCGCTCTGGGGCGCGATGAAGGAGAAGGGCTGGGTGGTCGAGGTTGACGCCGCGACGGCGCGCGTCACGCCCAAAGACTTGCGCCCGTCGCCGACGCTCGGCGAGGCGTGGGCGGAGCAGGAGCCGGAGGTCGAACTCCTGCTCGCCGCCTCATACCTCGGGCCGGTCACCCAGGAGGCGAACTTCTCCGGCCAGCAGACGCTCCTCGAAGGCTGGCTCAAGCTGCGCCCTGAGACTACGCCCGCGACGAGCAAGTGACGATTTGTGATTGAAGAAGTAGAAGGAAGTAGTCAGTAGCCGGTAGGTTTTTTAGAGGATGTTGACTCCGGACTCTTAACGTTCTTGTGTGGAGCGTCTTTCTACTGACTACATCCTTCTAAAAGGAGCGACGATGCCGAGCATAGACGACAACATGGAGCTGCATCTGGCCCTGGATGAGGTCGAGGAGGGGCTCGCCTTAGACGAGACGGAGAATGACAACGACGGCACGGTCAACGGCCACATGTCGCTCGTCGCCGACGAACTCTTCGGCAGTTGCTACAGCTTCGACGGCGTGGACGACTTCGTCGAGATCAACGACCCGTTCAAGAGTGCCGACTCCTTCACCATCTCCATCTGGGCCCGGCCCGCCACCTTCGACGACGGGGCTTACCACGGCTTCATCGGCCACCACGGCGAGACGCGCAAGCCAAGCATGTGGCTGGCCCCGGCCAACGGCGGCCTCCTCTACGACTCCTACGACGCGGCCGGGCAGAGGTGGACCGACATCCTCGACAACTTCTTCACCGCCGCCGGCGCCTGGGTGCACGTCGCGTGGGTGAAGGACGGCGGGCAGTACGGCTTCTACCGCGACGGCGAGCCCTTTGCCACGCGGCCGGCGCCCGCGCAGTTCGGCAAGGGCTCGGCCGAGCAGTACTGGGTCGGCCGGGTGGATAACTTCTGGCGCGGGCAACTGGCCCACGCGCGCGTCTACAGCCGCGCCCTCTCGCCGGACGAGCTCAGGCAGTTGATGCTCGACGACCAGACGGCCAGCGCAGCCTTCCACCAGACTCACCCCGTCGAGTTCATCGTCTACGACGAGGACGAGCAGCCCGTGCTCGTCGTAGACGACGGGCGGG
>CAXTSK010000124.1:0-5656 GCA_964246655.1 uncultured Pyrinomonadaceae bacterium | reverse complement strand
GACGCCCTCGGCCGACAACCACCACTTCGAGTTGAAGTTCAGGCCCGGCACGCTCTCGGCCGCCTCGCTCAGCGCCATCGCCCTTGAGGCACAAGCCGGCTGGACCATGAGCCGCGCCCAGGCCGTTGACGGCACCGTCTCGCTCTACTTCCTGAGCAACGACCCGCAGGGCACCGTCGTCCTCCAGCCCGGCCAGAGCTTGACGCTGACGCTGCTCAACGTCAGCGCCGACGGCGCGGGCGGCGCGCGCGGGACGCGGGTCGAGCTGCGCTACCGCCAGCTCAACTTCTCCGGCGAGGCCGCGGAGCTGAGTGGCAGCCGCGTGCAACACATCAACATCGTCAACGAGCGCGGCCTGCGGAACATCCCCCTCCACGTCGGCTTCCTCGGCTCCAACACTGTCCTCAACGACGGCCGCACGCCCAACGAGCTGCGGCTGCGCATCACCAACTCCCTGAGCGAGTCCGTCATCCCGCTGACGCCCGGCCCCGGCGACGCCGCCTCGGCCTTCATCCTCTCCTTCGACGCGCAGGGCCAGGGCGAGCAGAAGGAGTGGGCCATCAGCGAGAGCGACAAGGTGGGCGAGTTCGTCGTCACCGCCTACTTGCTCGTCGGCGACAAGGAGGTCGCCGACACGAACTGGCACATCACGCCGCACGGGCTGCAAAGCAAGTCGCCGTCATGGGAGGTGAAGTCAACGGGCAAGACCGCGCTCGGCCCCGGCGAGTTGATTCAGTTGAAAATCGCGAACGTCATCTCGACGCTGCCGTCCGGCCCGACCAACCTCTACGTGGCCTACCAGAACCTACCCGGCTACTGGGACGGGCAGTTCGTCGTCACCGTGCAGAAGTCGTCGCTCGTCTCGCGCGGCAACCGCGTCGGCCTCGGGACGAACGCACCGCGCTCTGAGTTCGACACGGGCTCGGGCGTGGTGACGGGCGCGGCCTACGCCTACCAGAAGGCGCAGGCGATGATGACCGGCGGCGGGAAGGTAACGTGGGGCGGGCCGGGCGGCGTGCTGAAGTGGACGGCCCGCTTCATCGCCATCGCCTTCGAGGTGTCGGAGGCCATCCCGGCCGGGCACGTCAACATCACGCCGCCCTCCGCCCCCATCGCGGCCGAGCACGTTTGGGACAGTAAGGAGCGCCCGGTCTCCGACGGCGGCCTCATTCTCTACGACTGGGAGGCCCTCTTCGCCGCCCACCGCGTCGGGGGCAACGAGAACGCCGTGGACTTGAAGATCGTCAGCTACACCGACTACAACACGGGTAAGCCCGTCGCCCCGTTCGCGGTGCCGAGCAACTGGCTGCTGGTGGCCGCCGTCAACAACGACGACAAGAGCGTGCGCCTCGGCAACGGCGTCACGCTCGCCATGAACACCTCCTCGACCAACGGCAGCCCCATCCCGTCCGGCACCATCATGATGTGGTCGGGCAAGACGGACAACGTCCCCGGCGGCTGGGCGCTGTGCGACGGGAACTCCGGGACGCCGAACCTTCAGGATCGCTTCGTCGTCGGCGCGACGGCCGCCACGGCCCTCACGTCCGCAGAGGCCGACCTGCATCAGCACACCTACGACATCCCGTCCTCGATCTTCAACACGACCTCCGACGGCAGCCACTCGCACGGCTTCCCCGGTTGGTACAAACGCAACATGCATAGCTACTCCGCGGTAGAAAAAAGCAGCTACTCGCTGATCGACTCGGACGGCAACGACCCGAAGAACCAGACCACAGACGGCGTGGGCAACCACTCCCACAAGGTCACCGTGGACTACGCCCCGCTCAGCACCTCGGCGGTGGCCGCGGGCCGCCCCCGCTGGTTCGCCCTCTGCTACATCATGAAGCTGTGAGGGACAGACACGAGAGGAGGAAGCGCATGGTTTGGAACTTGAAGATTTATCACCTCGACATCGCGCAGGGCGACTCGACGCTTATCGTCGCGCACAACGACGGCGTCGGCCTCAACCAGTCCCCGCAGACCCGCGCCGTCCTCATCGACGGCGGGCTCCTCGGCGAGGCCAATGGCATCCACACCTACGTCACGACGGCCGCGCCCGGCGGGGCGGGCCTCAACGCCGTGGACGTGATCGTCAGCACGCACTACGACAAGGACCACCTGAACGGGCTGCGGGGGCTGCTCGGGCTCAACGTGGCCACCTACGACAACGCCATCATCTTCGACCAGGGCGAGCAGGGGAAGGTCACCGCCCGCCGCGGCCGCGGCAACGCCCCCGACATCATCAGCTACAGCAACCAGGAGCAGGACTACATCCAATACCTGACTGCCATCGCCTCCCGCGGGGCCCGCAGCCGGGTCACGGCGCGGGTCTACAACGACGCCGACGGCACGAACATCCTCAACGTGAACGGGTGGAACGGCCCCGACTGGCTCGTCGGGCGCGAGATCATGTGGACGACGCCGACCGGCGTCGCCTCCACCCCGGCCGCCATCCTCAACCCGAACGGGGCCGCCAACATCAACCTGAACCAGCCGACCATCACCTGCCTCGCCGCCAACCAGTACATCCAGGGCGCCCCGGCCAACCCCTACACCAGCGGGCAGGGCGTTGACCCGCGCAACGAGAAGAGTCTCGCCTTCCTCGTCCGCTTCAACAACTTCAAGTACTACATCGGCGGCGACATCGAGGGCACGCAGGAGGCCCAGCTCCAGAACGTCCTCAACCCGACGAACAACGCCGCCGGCCGCGTCCTCGTGATGAAGGTCAGCCACCACGGCAGCGACCGCTCGACGCGCGCGGCCTTCCTCACCCGGCTGCGGCCGCTGGCCGCCGTCATCTCATGCGGCTACAACAACCGCTTCGGCCGGGACGCGTTCGGCACCGCCATTCGCCTCCCGCGCGACTCGGTGCTCGCCAACCTCCAAGGGTGCGCGACCCTCACCCACTACTACATGACCGAGGACAGGGAGCAGGACACCTTCGATGCGCGCGTCGGCCAGATCACCAACAACGACACGACGAACGCCAACGGCGCGAACGTCGCCGGCAACATCGCCACGGCCTACACGGCGAAGGCGGTCGTGGCCGGGGGCTGGAACGAGGCACCCTACCTCTACCCGCCGCCCGCCCCGGGCACGCGCTATGGCGACATCGCCCCGAACAGAAGGATGGGCCACGTCATCGTCGAGGTGACGGAGGCCGAGTCGCAGCAGGCCGTCTCCGGCGTGCTGGGGATGGGGCAGACGCGCTTTCACGTGAGGGGCTACTCGGCCACGGCCACCGCCCGCGGCCCCTTCAACGACCCCTACTAAGCCGCCCGCACCGCAGGACGGGGTGAGACGATGACGACCCTGAGCGACCTGAAGACCAGACTGGAAGGCGCCGTCAGCGGCGGCCGGCTGGCGCTGACGCGGGCGTTGGTCGGCGTCGAGGAGATTGCCGCCTTCCTCGACACCTTGCCCTCCGCGCAACTCACGCTGGAGGTCGCGGACCCCGAAGGCATCAGCCTCTCCGGGCCCGACTACCCGCAAGCCCTGACCGTCGTCGGGCCGAGCCCCGAGCCGTGGGCGGTGCGGGGTCTCGGAGACGAAGCACTCGGCCTCTCACGCGTCACCGTAACCTTCACGCAGGAGACGACGGACGCGCCCGTGGCTGGCCGGCTCGACCTGCTGGCCGGCCTGACCGTCTCCGGCAAGCCTTTGGCGCTCGAAGGGCGGCTCCTGCCCGACAACAGCCTACGGCTCAACCTCGCCGCCGGCAACGACTCCGACTTCTCGCTCACAGAGGTCGTCGAGTACGCGACGCAGGGCACCGAGAGCCCGACGCTCGCCTCCCTCGTCCCGCTGTTTCAGAGCTTGAAATTCTCGGCCCTCGACCTCGATTTCGGCTTCGCCGCCGAGGCCCCGACCTCGCTGCGGGCAGCACTCGCCGCCCCCGACCCGGAAGCCGGATGGGACTTCATCCCCGGCTTCAGCATCAGGGGCGTTAGGGCCGAAGTCACGGGCAGCCGCACCTTCACGCCCGAGGTCGAGAACTCCCTCCTCAAGTTCGGCGGCCACGTCATGGGCAGGCTGGTCATCGGCAGCGAGTTCGACATCGTCCTCGGCATCGAAAGCGGAGACTTCTGGGAGCTTGCCGTCTACCCGCTCGATGGCAACGTCGTGCCGGGCCTCTACGAGTTGGCCGACCTCGCGGGCGGCGAGAGTCTGCAAAACGAGGTGCGTAGCGGCTTCGAGCTGCTCGGGCTCGATGCCTTCTCCGTCACCGAGGTCAACATCGGTTTCCGGCTCTCGCCGCCCGGCGTGACCTATGTCGAGATGCGCGGCCACATGCAGCTCGGCGCGGTGGGCGTTGACGTGCGCGCGCAGATTCCCAACTTCCGCTTCGGCGCCAAGCTCTCGCCCGACAGCCGCATCAGCCTCAAGGCGCTCGTCGCGCAGTACTTCTCCGGGGCCGAGGAGATGCCCGAGATCGACATCACGGCGCTGGGGATGAACGCTTATCCCTCGGCCGGCGAGTACGACTTCACCGTCGAGGTTGAGGACGACTGGGAGTTCGACACCGGGCTCGGCGTCTTCGCGCTCAGCCAGGTGGAGCTGGAGGTCAGGAAAGGGGCCGACGGCTTCGGGGGCTCCATCACGACGACGTTGACGCTGGCCGACCTGCCGGTCGTCGTCAGCGCGGCGAGCCCCAGGGGCGACAGCGGGTGGAGCTTCGAGGGGAGGGCCGAGCCTGACGAAGGCTACAGCATCGGCGGGCTGGTCGCCGAGATCGCGGCGAAGTTCGGCGTGCAACTGCCCGAGTTCGTCAACGACATCATGCTCGAACGGCTCTCAGTCCTGTTCGACACACGGACGAAGGACTTCAAGTTCACCTGCGAGGGGCTGTTCCCCATCGCCGACGCCGGCGCCGACATCACGCTCGACATCGAGATTAACAACCTCAACCGCGCCGGGCAGGGCGGCGCGCCCGCCTACGAGAAGAAGCTGAGCGGCGTCCTCAAACTGCGGCTCGACGAAGACCCGGCCCACGACCTCACCTTCAAGCTCGCGCTCGACAAGGACGACGTTAACACCAGCTTCGCCGCCAGCTACGCGGGCGCGGAGAAGGTCAACATCAAGAGCCTCGTCACCCAGCTCTCGGCCGAGGTGGGCGCCCTCGTGCCGCAGAGCCTTGAGCTGGGGCTGAAGGACGCCTTCTTCGTCATCTCGCGCCAGACCGCGGCCGCGCAGGGGCAGCCGGCGACCACCAAGTTCCTCTTCGGCCTCGACATCAGCGCCAGCATGAGCCTCTCCGACCTCCCGCTGGTCGGGAGCAAGTTCCCGCCCGAGCAGACCGTGGGCGTCGAGGCTCTGCAATTCGTCATCGCCTCGCTGCCCTTCACACAGGCCGAGGTCGGGGGCTTCGGTTCACTGCTGGCCGAGGGCGTGACACCGCTGCCCTCGCGCGCCCTCGACAAGGGGCTGGCCGTCTCGGCCATCATGCAGTGGGGCGGCGAGCCGGAGGTGCTGACACTGCCCGTCGTCTCGGGCGGGACGGGCGGACAGACCGTCCCGCCCCCGCCCCCGACGTCGTTCCTCTACGTGAGCCCGGCCGGGTCCGACAGCAACGACCGCTCCAAGAACCGCCCGTTGGAGACCAACCCGGCCCGCCGCGACCCGGCCACGCCGCGCACCCACATCACCCTCCCCCCGG
>CAXTSK010000123.1:0-10854 GCA_964246655.1 uncultured Pyrinomonadaceae bacterium | reverse complement strand
GCTCGACGCGCGCGACTATCGCGGCGGGCACCGTCACGGCCGGCGCGCGGCTACTTCGGCCACGCGCCGTCCGTCACGTAGGCCCAGCCGTGCAGGAACGTCCGCCGCTCGCCGTCGAAGGTGATCGAGTGGAAGCCGCCTTCGAGCCCGACGTAGAAGTCAGCAGGTTTGCCCTCGGCTTCGAGCAACTCGCGGACGGCCTCGGCGCGGTTGCGCGCGCCGCGCATGAGCTGCGTGTCGTTGAGCGGCATGCGTGGGACGCCCGTCTCGACCGAGCGCGTGACCAGCTCCGCCTGCTTCCAGCGCCGGTCAACCTCCGCGACGCGCGCGCAGGCCGCGCGCAGCGCCATGATCTTGGCCGGGCGCGCCGAGCCGAGTGCTACCAACATCCTTTTCACCTTTGGCGCCGGGGGCCTGCGGGGAGTCGTCCGGCCGGAGGGCGCGGGGCGCGACGAGGCTATAACAGGACGGGTGGAAAAGGCAAAAGCGATGGCCGCCGGGGCGCGCCGGAAAAATATTTCTTGACAGGAATCGCGCGCGGGGATATTTTGTCCAAACTTCGAACAAATGCCCGGCCGTGCTCCATGAGAAAAATCAACACGCACGACTTCAGGGTGGCTACGCGGCTGTTAGGTTTGGACGGGCCACGCTATATGTGAGGAATGACGGGCTGTTGGGAAGAGTAAGTCTCGAACCTCGCTGCGCTGTCGCGCCACTTCGGGTGGCATTTGTCCAAACTTAGTCCAAAAGCCCTGCACGAGGCCGGGAAGGATGCCTTCAACGTCCTTGACCTCGTCGCGCGTGGCTTAAAGTTCGTAGTGCGAAGTTTGTAGTGCGATGACTCCCGCCCTCGCTTCCGGGGGTGGCCGAACAAAAGGGACTCAGGAACTCTTCGGGGCAAGCCTCGGCGCTGATGCTCGGCGGCGTAGTGTTGCCCGCGGTCAGTCACGAACTTCAACGTCGGAGGTGAGAGTTATGCCGGTTGTCTTCAGTTTCACGTCGCGCCGCCTCGCGGTGTCACTCGCCTGTTGTCTCGTGCTCGCCCTCGCGCTGGTGCCACGGGTGGCGTCGGCGCAGACCATCGTCGGCCGCATCTCGGGCACGATCTCGGACGCCTCGGGCGCGGTCGTGCCCGGCGCGACCGTCACGGTGACGAACACCGCGACGAACCTCGTGCGGACGGCGACCACGGACGCTGACGGCTTCTACACGGTGACGAACCTGCCCGTCGGGACTTACTCCGTCACGGCCGAGAGCCAGGGCTTCAAGCGCGCGGAGCAGCGCGGCGTGGCGCTGACGGCCGACGCGCGTCTGACGGTTGACCTGGGGCTTGAGCCCGGGCAGGTGACGGAGACCGTGCAGGTCTCGACCGCGCTGGGCGAGACGGTCAACACCACCTCGGGCGAGGTGGCGCGCGTCGTGGACAGCCAGCAGGTGCAGAACCTCGCCCTCAACGGCCGCAACTACATCCAACTGCTCTCGCTCATCCCCGGCGTCGCGCAGACGACCGACGACCAGCTGGAGCTGAGCACGAGCCTCGCCACCAACCAGCAGTCGATCAACGGCAACCGCGGCCAGATGACGAACATGACCGTAGACGGCGGCACCAACTTGCAGTCGGGCAGCAACGCCAGCCAGATCAACAACGTCGGCATCGACTTCATTCAGGAAGTTAAAGTCCAGACCTCGAACTTCTCGGCCGAGTACGGGCGCAACTCGGGCGCGCAGGTCAACGTTGTGACGCGCTCGGGGACGAACTCGTTCCACGGCTCGGGCTTCGAGTACCTGCGCAACGACAAGCTCGACGCGCGCCCCGCCTTCGCGCCCGTGCGCGCGGCGCTGCGCTACAACGACTTCGGCTACAGCGTCGGCGGCCCCATCCAAAAGGACAAGTTCTTCTTCTTCGGCGGGCAGGAGTGGAAGAAGATTCGCCGCCTCGCCAACCCGGCCGTGCGCACCGTGCCGACGCTCGCCGAACTGGGCGGCGACTTCTCGCTCCGCCTGCGCGGGTTCGACGGCGCCGTGGGCACGGCCGACGACGGCGTGCTGCGCGACCCGAACAACGCGACGAACACCTGCGTGGCGCCGGTCGTCAACTCCGCCGGAGTCGTGACGACGCAGGCCGTGCGCACGGGCTGCTTCGGCGGCAACAACGTCGCGGCGCGGAACATCATCCCGACCAACCGCATCACGACCGACCGCGCGGCAATCGCCCACCTCTACCGCACGATGATCGGGCTGACGACGGGCTACACGAACGCGCCCGTCGGCAACAACGCGATCTTCCAGCAGCCGAACCCGTTCGACTACCGCGAGGACATCATCCGGCTCGACTACCGCTTCAACGGCGCGCACAGCATCTACGGCCGCTACATCCACGACGAGAACCAGCTCATCGACCCGTTCGGCACCTTCATCACCTCGCCGCTCCCGACGGTGCCGAGCGCGCGCGCGCGGCCGGGCACCTCGTACCAGGTCGCTTACACGTGGCTCGTCACGCCGACTCTCATCAACGAGGCGAAGGCCAACGTCAGCATCGTCTCGCAGCACATCCCGCCCGCCGGCGAGTTCTGGAAGCGCGAGACCTACGGCTTCCAGTACGCGCAGCTCTTCCCGGGCGGCGGCGTCTACTCGAACAGCATCCCCGACGCGACCATCAACGGCTTCTCGGCCTTCAGCGGCGCGGCGCGCTCGCTCGTCTCGCCGACGACCGACATCATGGTCGGCGACAACGTGACGTGGGTGCGCGGCGCGCACACTTTGAAGACCGGCGCGCTCGTCTACCGCAACCGCATCGACCAGAACGGGCGCACGACCTACACGGGCAACGTCACCTTCAACACGGGCGGCAACACGCGCACGTCGAACAACGCCTTCGCCGACGCGCTGCTCGGCAACTTCCGCACCTACAGCGAGGCGGCGCTCGACCCGCTCGGCTTCTTCCGCTTCACGCAGACTGAAGCGTTCGTCAACGACAGCTGGAAGGTGACGCCGCGCCTGAGTCTTGAGCTGGGCGTGCGTTATCAGTTCGGGACCCCCTTCTACACGCAGGCGAACAACCTCGCCAACTTCGACCCCTCGCGCTACGACCCGGCGCAGGCCGTGACCATCGTCCCGACCGGCGCACTCGCGGGCACCATCGACCTGACGCGCGGCGGCAACCGTCTCAACGGACTCGTCCGCGCGGGCAACGGCGTCCCGACGGAAGAACTCGGGCGCGTGCCCGGCGGCGACAGCGCGCTCGTGCAGGCGGTGCCGACGGGAGCGCCGCGCGGGCTCTACAACGGTCACCACTACTTCATGCCGCGCGTCGGCTTCGCCTACTCGCCGTTCAAGGACAACAAGACGGCGATCCGCGGCGGCTTCGGCATGTACTACGACCGCGTCGAGGGCAACCTCATCTTCCCGTCCGAGGGCAACCCGCCCTACGTGACGAGCGCGCAGTTCTCGAACGGCAACCTCTCCAACATCACCGGCGGCTCTTCGACGGTCGCGCCCTTCGACACCATCAACGCCGTAGACCCGAACCTCGACACGCCCTACACGGAGAGCTTCTCCCTGAGCATCCAGCGCGAGCTGCCGTGGGGCTTCTTCGCCGAGGCGGCCTACGTCGGCAACCTCGGGCGCCACCTGATCCGGCAGCCCGACATCAACCAGGCGACGTTCGACGCGCTCAGGGCCAACGCGGCGCTCCCGACGGCGCAGCGCGCGGACACCAACGCGCTCCGCCCCTACAAGGGCTACTCGGCCATCCGCATGCGCCTGTCGGACTCGACCTCGAACTACCACGGCATGCAGCTCTTCGCCGCGAAGCGCACGGGGCGCTCGCGCGCGACCTTGAGCTACACGTGGTCGAAGGTTCTGACCGACGCGAGCGGCTTTAACGACAACCCCGAGGACGCCTTCAACCGCGACTACAACTACGGCCCGGCGTCGTTCGACCGCCGCCACATCTTCGCCGCGACCTACACGTACACCTTGCCGACGCTCGCACACTCGAACGGTTTTGTGCGCGCGGTCTTCGGCGGCTACGAGATCAGCGGCATCACGCGCTTGCAGTCGGGCGCGTACTTTACCGTCGTCGGCAACACGTCCATCGGGAGCCGGCGCGCGGACTACGTCGGGGGAGGCGTGGACGTGCTCCTGCCGAACGGCGAGCGCAGCCAGGGCGCGTGGGTTAACCGCGCGGCCTTCCAGGCGGCGCCCGACACGCGCCGCGGCACGGCCGGCGTCGGCACCGTCGAGGGGCCGGGCTCGCAGGTCTGGGACTTCTCCTTCCGCCGCCGCGTCGGTTTGACCGAGAAGGTGAAGCTGCAACTACAGGCCGACATCTTCAACGCCTTCAACCGGACGAACTTCCGCGATATGGAAGTCAACCTCGCCAACGGCGCCTTCGGCACGCTGACCGCGTCGAGCAACCCGCGCACGATCCAGCTCGGCATGAAGTTCAACTTCTAGGCGCGAGAGCGGTAGACTAAAGATATGCTGAGAGCCTCGTTGCTTTTCCTCTTAACCTTCTCGCTGCTCGCGCCGCCCGCGGGGGCGGCCGGGCGGCAGAAGGCTCCTTCGAACGAGGGCGCGGTCGTGGACGCGTCGGCGCTGGGCGAGGAGGTCAAGGGCTTCCTCGGCGCGGAACTGGCCGCGCACCTCGCGGACATCAAGTCGCTCGACCCGCCGCCCGAGAGGGTCTTAGGTGCGGGCTCGTCGGGCGAGTACACGTGGGGCACTTGGGCGCGTGCGCTCGCGGCGTACGCCGAGCTGTCCGGCGAGCGCACGCTCGCGGGCCGAGACCTCGCGCGCGAGGTGGGCCGGGTCGGGCTCCTCGAAGAACGTCTGGGGAGCACGCGCTTCTCGCAACTCTACTGCGTGCTCGCACTGCGCCACTTCGGGCGCGACCTTAACAGCAATGCTGTCTGGCAGAGTTTGACGGAGGACGAGAAGGCTCGTTGGCGGAAGTTGCTCGACGTGTCGGCCTTCTACGACGCGAAGGCGCAGAAGGTCATCAACCTCCCCGAGAACTACCTCGGCGTGGCGGCGCGCATCGCGAGCGTCAGTTATCAGTTAGGGCTTTTGAAAGACCGCGAGTTGCTCGACGGCGTCGTTACGCGCGCCGCGCGGCCGTTCGCGGGCGGCGCGCTCTACGCCGACGACTCGCCGCCGACGGGCCGCTTCGACCGCTACTCGAACGAGTACGCGCGCTTCGTCTGGAACGCGGCCGAGGACGCGGGTCGCAAGGACGTGCTCGACGCCGTGCGCCCTTCGCTCAAGGCGCAGATGCGCCTGTGGTGGGATTTGGTTCAGCCCGATGGCTACGGCTACGCGTGGGGCCGGAGCCTCGGCGTCGTCTCATACCTCGACACGCTTGAGATCGTCGCCTTCCTCGCGTGTAACCCGGAGTTCCGGCCCGCGCCGCTCGCGGAACTCGCCGCGGCCTACTCTCAGGCTTGGCGCTGGCTGCGCCATGACTACGACGCGAAGGCACACAGGCTCTCGGTCTTCGCCTTCGGCCGCGGCAACTATGCTTACATCTCGCCCGACCGCGAGTGGCAGCAGACGACCGGCTTCTTCGGCAAGGCCGCGCTCGCCCACATGCTCTTTACGGAAGCGCTGGCGAAAGAGAATCTCAAACAGTTCCCGGGTGAGATAGTCAGGCCCGACCTCGCGCGCTTCGAGTTCTTCCGGCGCGGGGAGAGACAGGCGGGCGTGTGGCTTGTCCGTCAGGGGCCGTTCTTCTTCACGCTGCCCATCACGACGGGCACAAAGCCGGGCGTGGCCGACTACCTGCCCGCGCCGCACGGCCTGCCGGGCTTTGCCGCGCCGGTCGAGCAGGTCTACCCCGCGCTCGTGCCCTTCGTCGAACTCGCGAACGGGCGCACGCTCGTCGCCGCGGACGGCGCGGACGAGATAGAGCCGGCGGCCGACGGGAAGAGCCTGCGCGCGGTCTGGCGACGCTGGGCCGTCGTCGGCACGAAGTCGGGACAGTTGGAAGACCCGCACGTCACGAGCGAGGTCGTTTGGAAGATAGAAGGGACGACGCTCACGCGCGAGGAGACTTTGAAGGCGTCGGCCGACGTGTCGGTCAAGAGGTGGCGACTCGCCGTGCCGACGACCGCGGCGCGGAGCGAAGTCAACTTCGACGGCGGTCGGCGTCTGGACCGTTTCGTTTCCGACGACGGTAGTTTGGAAGTCTCGGCGACGGCGGACTGGCCCCTGAACGTCTCGGTGCAGGCCGCGGGGGGCGGGGCGCTCGGGCGCGGCGCACGCGGCGGGGTGCCGCTGCATCTGGTTTACGAAGCGCGCGACGTGAGTCTGAAGGCGGGTGAGCCCGTGCGCTGGCGCATCACGCTGAAGGCGGCAAGATAAAAGTACCTCAGCATAGAGGTTAAGAGATGGAAGCCAAGTCTATCATCAGCCCGCACCCGCAACACACGGACTGGTCGCGCGTCCCCGTCGAAGTCCTGAGCGACGGCACGGAGCGTCAGATGATCGTCGGCGAGCGGGTGATGGTCTGCCGCCTGCGTTTCGCGCCGCGCGTCGTCACGCCCCCGCACGACCATCCACATGAGCAGATCACTCTGGTCGAGCGCGGCCGCGTCCTCTTCACCGTCGGCGACGAGCAGCGCGTCGCGGAGGCGGGCGACGTGCTCCACTTCCCGCCCGGGAGCTGGCACGGCGCCACGATGCTCGAAGAGGAGGTCGTCCTCATCGACATCTTCTCGCCCATCCGCGAAGACTTTCTGGGCAACGGTTCGTGAGAGGTCTGGCCTTCTAACGACACTTCATCAGGCGGCCCTCATTCCCGCGCGTCAGCGTGTAGATGTTGGCCTCGGCGCCGTCGAGGGCGACGGTCAGCGTCAGCGTCTCGCCGCGCACGCGGCCGCTGTAGCGCGCGGCGCGCACGTTCTCTTTCTCGTCGCGCCGGATGGGGCCGGCGTGCTCCACGATGAAAGTGCCTTTCAAGTCGAAGCGTCCCTCGCCGTCGAGCGCGACCGGCCGGTCGATCCGGCCCGTGCCGCAGTCGAACTCGAAGTTGACGCTGCCTTCAACAACCTCCATGCGCGCGTGCGCGCCGCCCCACACGCCCGCCGCCAGCGTCTCGTTCATCGTCACACTTTCCCCCTTCCGCGCCGCCGCGCCGCCGGAACACGAGCCAGCCTGCGCCAGAACATTCGAGAGAAGCAGTGCGGCAAAGATTGAGAGCGTCGTGCCGAGTCTCGTCATGTGGCTATCATCCGCCCGTTAGATGCCGCCTTACGTCTGCTGCTCGTCGTAGAGGACGACCTCGCCCTTGACGATCATGTAGGGGAGGCGGCGCTCGCTTATCCAGGGGTACTGCGCGGTGTAGTCCTTGTAGCGGTCGTTGGTGACGACGAGGGCGTCGAGTTCGTGCGCGAACTGGATGATGAAGTAGTCAGCGTCGGTGCCCGCGGGCACCTGCCGCACCTGCTGCGACCGGATGAGTTTCTCCAACTGCTCCTGGTCGTCGATGTCGTACTTGAGGCTGGCGTCCACGATGATGACGGCCTCCTGCCCGCGCTCCTCCAACTCGCGCCGCACCTTGAGCAGGTTCGAGAGCTTCGGCTTGCCGCCCGCGCTGCGCTCCTCGTAGGCCACGTTGGCCCCGTCGATGACGACCGTCTTCTTGCCGTTCGCCGACATCCGTGTTGCCTCCAGTCCGGTGAGATTCTGACGCGCGAGTATACAGGGCGGCGCGTGCTCTGCCGTTCACGAAACGGTTTCAACTTTCTCTTCCGCGCCCACCAGCTCTTCCGGGCAGGTGATGCACAGCCCCAGGTCGCGCAGCAGCCCGTCTTCGAGCGCGTAGACCCAAACCGTGACGTGCCTCACCTTCAGCACGTCAACAGCGTACTGCATGACCGACAGGCAGTTGAGGTCTGTGTGGACGACGACGTTGGCGACGTTGCGGTGGACGAACATCTCGCCGGGCGAAAGGTCTACCAACTGCGTCGAGGGCACGCGCGAGTCCGAGCACCCGATCCACAGGTACTCCGGCTTCTACCGCCGCGCCAGCTCGCGGAAGAATCTCGGCTCGCGCGCGCTGATCTCCGCCGCCCACGCGCGGTTACGCTCGAACAGCCTCTTCAGGGTTTTCATTTAAAGGCATGATACAGGAAAAGTAGGCGGTAGGCAGAGGGCAGTAGGCGGTTAAGAACCTTGAACTCTCTTAACGCGGAGCGACTGCCAGCCGCCTACTGCCTACTGCCTACCGCCTTAAAGACCTTGCCCTCCTTCATCACGAAGGCGACGCGGCGCAGCGCCGTGATGTCGGCGAGCGGGTCGCCGGGCGTGGCGACGATGTCTGCGTAGAGGCCGGGCTTAATTGCGCCGCGCTCGCGCTCGACGCCGAGCAGATGCACCGCGTTCGTCGTCATCATCCGCAGCACGTAAGGCGCGGGTATGTTCGCCTCCGTGTACGAATCAAGGTACATGAGCGCGAGCGTGCCGCGCGTCTCGCCGGGGACGGTGAAGAAGGCGTCGGTGCCGAAGGCCATCGTGACGCCGGCGCGGTAGGCGCGTTTCAGGCGTTCGAGGAAGAGCGCGTGGAAAGCTTTTGCGAACTCCGGCCCCGCGCCGAGGTAGCCGGCGGTCTTCTCGGTGAAGTCCGTGCCGACGAGGACGACGCCGTTGCGCTTGGCGATTGCGAGCGTCTCGTCCGACATGCGCAGGCCGTGTTCGATGGAGGCGACTCCGCCTTCCGCGGCGTTGCGCGCGCCGCGCTCGGTCAGGCAGTGCGCGGCGACCTTGAGCCCCGCCTCGCGCGCCTCCGCGACGATGAACTTGATGTCTTCGACCGAGTAGACGTAGGTCTGGTCGTCCACGACGATCTTGATGACGCGCGCGCCGAAGTGCGCGTTCTCGCGGATCGCTTTGCGCATCTCGTCGTGCGTGTCGGCGAAGAAATACTCGGGGTTGCCGAGCGCGCGCCGCTCGGGCTGCAAGTGATACTGCCCGCCGAAGGGGGCGATGATGCGGCCGGCGTTGACGATGGTCGGGCCGGGAATCAAGCCCTGCTCGACGGCGCGGCGCAAGTCCGTGTCCACGTAGTTGCCGGCGTTGCCCACGTCGCGCACGGTCGTGAACCCGGCTTCGAGCATCTCGCGCGCCATGACGGTGCCGACGATGGCTCGGTAGGCGCTCGTCGTGCGGATGTCGTTTGAGAAGAGGTCGCGGTCTTCGGGCGGCGTGGTCTCGCAGAGGTGCGTGTGCGCGTCGAAGAGGCCGGGCAGAACCGTGTAGGCCGAGAGGTCGATAACGTTGGCGCCCGTGGGGACGGGGACGTTCGACCCGACGGCCTTTATCTTCCGCCCCTCGACGACGATGAACTGGTTCGACGCGGCCGTGCCCGCCTCCGGGTCTACGAGCCGCCCGGCCTTGATGACCGTGACCTGCGCCCGCGCCGCCGCCGAGCAGAGCGCGAACAGGATGAGTGCGACGAGAGCGCGCCTTCGTGTGTGGAATTTCATCGTCCTTCCTTTCGTCGGGTGGTTGAGCGTCCGGCGGGCGGAGTTTCGCACGCCCGGCCGTGCGAACGGAAGAGCGCGCTTGACACGCCCGCGCACGCTTGCTGTAATCGGGCTCTCCTCGAAACACGCCAAGAGGTTTAAATCGCCGAGACAACGGAGGTGGAGCCTGAAGTGCCGGCAAGCGAGTTAATCTACGACTGGAACCGCGTGGAGCCGACGCACCCCGCGCCCGGCCGCCGCATAAGCCTGGACGACGAGACGCTGCGCGACGGGCTGCAATCGCCCTCGGTCTGCGAGCCGTCGGTCGAGCGCAAAATCGAGCTGCTTCACCTGATGGACGAGCTGGGCATCGACACCGCCGACATCGGCCTGCCCGGAGCCGGAGGCACGCACGCCGAGGGCGTCTATGCCCTGGCGCGCGAGATCGTCGAACAGAAGTTAAAGATTCGTCCCAACTGCGCCGCGCGCACGCACCAGAACGACATCCGCCCCATCGCCGACATCTCGCAGCGCGCAGGGCTACCCATCGAAGCCTGCACCTTCCTCGGCTCCTCCTTCATACGCTTCTTCGCCGAAGGATGGACGCTCGACAAGCTCTTGCAGTTAACAGAAGAAGCGGTGACATTCGCGGTGGGCGAAGGTCTGCCCGTCATGTTCGTCACGGAGGACACGACGCGCGCCGACCCGGACACCATCCGCGCTCTCTACACGACGGCCATCCGCGCGGGCGCGCGCGCCGTCTGCGTCTGCGACACGGTCGGCCACGCCACGCCCGACGGCGCGCGCGCCGTCGTCCGCTTCGTCAAGCGCATCATCGAAGAGCAGGGCGAGCAGGTTCGTCTCGACTGGCACGGTCATCAGGATCGTGGCCTCGGCGTCATCAACTCCATCGCGGCCATCGAGGGCGGCGCCGACCAGGTGCACGGCTCGGCCTTAGGCGTCGGCGAGCGCGTCGGCAACACGCCGATGGATCAACTGCTCGTCAACCTCAAGCTGATGGGCTGGATCACGAACGACCTCTCGCGCCTGCGCGACTACTGCGAGAAGGCGGCCGAGAGTTGCCGCTGGACGATCCCGCTCAACTACCCCGTCTTCGGCCGCGACGCCTTCCGCACGGCGACGGGCGTCCACGCGGCGGCCGTGATTAAGAGCTTCAAGAAGGGCGACAACGAGCTGGCCGACCTCATCTACTCGGGCGTGCCCGCCGGGCTCTTCGGCATGCGCCAGCAGATCGAGGTCGGGCCGATGAGCGGCAAGTCGAACGTCGTCTACTGGCTCGAATCGCGCGGCCTCGAAGCCTCCGACGAGCGCGTCCAACGCATCTACGACCGCGCCAAGAGCGCCCGCGGCGTCCTGAGCGAAGAAGAAG
>CAXTSK010000122.1:0-10871 GCA_964246655.1 uncultured Pyrinomonadaceae bacterium | reverse complement strand
GCGTCGTCGAGTGCGCGGTTACGCTTCTCCTCTTCGACCGCGGCGGCGGCCTGTTCGCGCGGCGACCCCGGCGCGGCCTGCCGGCGCGCGGTCCGCTTGTACTGGATGAGGATGTGGCGCGCGTGAACCTCTTCGCCTGCGCCCTGCGGGCGCCGCTCATCGAGCTTGACGATGTGGAAGCCGAACTGCGTCTCGAAGACGCCGCTCACCTCGCCCGGCTTGAGCCCGAAGGCCGCGTCCTCGAAGGGCTTGACCATCACGCCGCGGCCGAACCAGCCGAGGTCGCCGCCGTTACCTTTGCCGCTCGGGTCTTCGGTGAACTCGTCGGCGAGCTGGTTGAAGTCCTCGCCCGCGCGGACGCGCGCCAGGATGCCTTCGAGCTTCGCGCGCTCGGCCTTCGTGTCGAACTCGGGGTGCGCGGCGACGTATGCGTCGATCTCGGCGGCGGTCGGCTGGAAGTGCGCCTTCGTCTCCTGCGCGTAGGCGTTGGCGAGCAGCCTCGCCTGTTCGAGCATGATGGAGAGCTGCGTCCCGCGCTCGCGCTCCAACCCGGCCGCGACGCCCTTGCGCATGGCGATCATCACGCGGCCGTAGTGCTGGCGCAGACCCTTGCGCATCTCTTCCGAGACGGGCGCCCCGCGCAGCCGGCTGTTCTTCGAGTAGTCCTGCACGAACGCCTCGAACTGCGGGGGCGTCGCCGGCTCTTTGAAGAGGGCGTCGATCTCGGCCTCGGTGACGAGCTGTTCGAGATTCGTGACGCCCTCACCCTGACGTTTATTGAAATACTCCTGCGCGATAGCGAAGGCGCGCGCCAGTTCCGCACGCATCTTCTGATCGGGGCGCGCGAGGTAACCCGCGGCCTTCGCCTCTTCGGCCGCGGCGAGCATCCTTCTCAAGTCGCGCGCGAACGTCCTGCGCTCGTCGGCGCTCTCGGCGAGGCGCGCGCGGGCGCGCGGGTCGAAGCTCTCCGCACCGACGACCAGCGCCATGTCGGCCGCCGTGATGTTGACCGACGCCGCGCCCGCGCGCGTCGTGTTCGCGGCGGGGCGCCTGGCCGCGGGGCGCGCGGGAGCCTTGCGTGTGGTTCGTGTCTGCGCTTGGACGTTGAACGGGAGTGCGGCGGCGAGTGTCGTGAGAACGATCTTTCTGAAGAGCAAATCGACTACCTTTCTTCTGTCGTGTGTTCCGCGGGTTCGTTCAGGTGTTGGACGAGTTCGAGCAGCACGCCGCCCGACGCGGCCGGATGGACGAAGGCGACGAGACAGTCGTCCGCCCCGACCCTTGGTTCTTCGTCGATGAGCCGCACGCCCTTCGCTTTGAGATTTGCGAGCGACGCGCGGATGTCTGCGACGCGGACGGCGATGTGGTGGAGGCCCGGCCCGCGCTTCTTAAGGAACCTGGCGACGGGCGTGTCCGGCCCCGTGGGCTCAAGCAGCTCGACGCGCGGCTCGCCCACCGGCAGCATGACGAGGCGCACGCCCTGCCCTTCGACCGTCTCCGTGTGTTTGACTTCGAGTCCGAGCGCGTCGCGCCAGAACCCTAAAGCCTCTTCGATGCCGCGCGTGGCGATGCCGATGTGGTCGATCTTCATAACTGTTGATTATCGTCGCCGTTTAGAAGCTCCTCGACCGCCGAGTAAGGGTCGCGGCGCTTGTCGGCCACTTCGAGCGCGAGCGATTCGAGACGTTCGCGCGCGCCTTCACGTTCAAGCGCGCGCGCGAGCAGGCGCTCACGCAACAACTCTAAGATGCGCCAGCGCGCGACCGCGCCGCGACGGCCGTGCGTTCCGGGAGACGACCGCTGGAACTCGCGGTAACTTTCGATGGCCGCGGCCAACTCCTCAATCCCTTTGTTCTCGGTGGCGACCGTCTTCACTATCGGCGGCGACCACATGTCGGGTCGGTGCGCGAGCGAGAGGAGCGCCTCCAGCTCTTTCTCCGTTCTCAACACGCCGTCGCGGTCGGCCTTGTTGATGACGAAGACATCGCCGATCTCCATGATGCCGGCCTTGATGGCCTGTATGTCGTCGCCCATGCCGGGGACGAGCACGACGACCGACACGTCGGCCGTCTTCACGATCTCGACTTCGTCCTGACCGACGCCGACCGTCTCGACGACGACCTTCCCGAAGCCTGCGGCGTCGAGGATGGCGACGGCGTCCACGGCCGCGCGCGCGAGCCCGCCGAGGTTGCCGCGCGTCGCCATCGAGCGGATGAAGACGCCGGGGTCGAGGCCGAGCGCCTGCATGCGTATGCGGTCGCCGAGGATGGCGCCGCCCGAGAAGGGGCTCGAAGGGTCTACGGCGACGATGCCGACGCGCTCGCCCCGCGAGCGGTAGAGCCCCGCGAGCTTGTCCACCAACGAAGACTTACCCGCCCCCGGCGAGCCCGTCACGCCGACGACCAACCCGCGCCCCGTGTGCGGGAAGACGGCCTTCATCAGCTCGGCCGCGCCCGCGGCGCCGTCCTCGACAATCGAGATGGCGCGCGCGACGGCGCGCGGGTCGCCCGCGAGTATTCTGTCGATGGACTGCGCGCCGCTCATCGCCGGAACTGCTAACACCCCTCGCTCTTCGCTTCGAACTTCAGGAGCTTCAGCTCCCTGCCCGTCCACTCGTAATAGTAGAGCCCCTTCTTCGGCTCGTCCTTGCCGCGCTCGCTCAAGGGGTAGCCCGACATCACGATCAGGCGGCTCCCCTTCTGGAATTGCAACGCATCTTCCAGATCGTTTACCGCCTCCGGCTGGTAGAAGCAGACGATGAAGCCGTTCAGCTCCGCCGGGAAAAAGACCTCGCCGGTCTTCGCGTCGATGAAGGCCGTCTGAAGGCACCCCGTCCCGCAGCTCCAAGTGTGCAACTTGTAGTGCCCCGCGAAGTTCAAGGCCCGCCGCGCGCCCTCACGCAGACGCGTGCGGTAACCCCGCGCCTGCGGTGTCGTCAACTTCAAAGCGGCCGCCCGCCCCTTGAACACCGGCACGGCGTAGTCCTTGAAGGCAGGCACCGCGCCGTCCTGCGCCAGCGCGGGGAAAGTTAAAAAGCAGACGCAAAGCGCCGCGAACAGAAGCTTGATTTTCAAAGGTTGCGAGGGCTCCTCTTTCGGTTGTCAGGCGTTGCTTAGAATCTGTTTGGCGATGATGAGGCGTTGAATCTCGCTCGTGCCCTCGCCGATGGTGCAGAGTTTGGAGTCGCGCCAGAACTTCTCGGGCGGATAATCTTTGGTGTAGCCGTAGCCGCCGTGAATCTGTATGGCCTCCTCGCTGACTTTGACGGCGACCTCGGAGGCGTAGAGCTTCGCCATTGAGGATTCCTTCGTCGTCTTGCGACCGGCGTCCTTCAAAGCGGCGGCGCGGTAGGTCAGAAGCCGCGCGGCCTCAAGCTGCGTCGCCATGTCGGCGAGCTTGAACTGGATGGCCTGGAAGTTCGAGATGGGCTGGCCGAACTGCTGGCGCTCCTTCGAGTACTTGACCGCCGACTCGAACGCGCCCTGCGCGATGCCGAGCGCGAGCGCGGCAATCGAGATGCGCCCGCCGTCCAAAACCTGCATCGAGTGGATGAACCCGAGCCCCTCAGCCCCGAGGCGGTTCTCGTCGGGGATGACGCAGTCATCGAAGATAACGCTCGCCGTCTCCGAGGCGCGCAGGCCCAACTTGTCCTCCTTCTTGCCGGGGCCGAAACCCTTAGTCCCCTTCTCGAAGATGAAGGCCGTGATGCCCTTCGAGCGCATGGCGCGGTCGGTCGAGGCCATCGCGACGCAGGTGTCGCCGTGGATGGCGTGCGTGATGAAGTTCTTCGAGCCGTTGACGACCCAGCCGTCCCCGCGCCTGACGGCCGTCGTGCGCGTGCCCGAAGCGTCGGAGCCGGCCTGCGGCTCGGTCAGTCCCCACGCGCCGAGTTTCTCGCCCGAGGCGAGCGGCACAAGGAACTTGCGCTTCTGCTCCTCGGTGCCGAAGAGATAAATGTGGTTCGAGCAGAGCGAGTTGTGCGCCGCCACCGAGATGCCGACCGAGCCGTCCACGCGCGAAAGCTCCTCGATGATGGCGACGTACTCGACGTAGCCCATCCCCGCCCCGCCGTACTCCTCGGGAAAGATGACGCCCATGAACCCTTGCGCGGCCAGCTTCGGCACAAGCTCCGCGGGGAACTTCTGCTTCTCGTCCCACTCGCGCACGTGCGGCGCGATCTCGCCCTCGGCGAACTCGCGCACGCTCATCTTCACCTGCTGCTGTTCTTCGTTAAGCTCGAAATCCATATTGTCTTAATTGTACTTGGGAAGGCGCCGGACGCGCGAGCCGGGGCGCGGCCCGCCGATGTCAGAAGAGGCGCTTGAACTTCCCCTTCGCATCGTAGGTGACGAACTTGTGTTCCCAGTCGGGCGGCGTGCCGCGCTCGACGAATACTGTCCACACCGGCGACTCGCCCTTATAACGGATGGCCTCGTAGGCGAACGAAACGCCCGTCACGCGCCCGCCCTCAATGCCCGAGCGTGCGACGGCGTCCTGCGCGAGCTTCGGAACCAGTTCGAGGTCAACCGCCTTCTGCTCGTAGAGGCTGTCGGCGAGCGGGTTGTCGCCGATGAGGTTGACCGGGCTCGGCCCCTCGGCCTGCTTCCGTCCGCGCGAGAGGGTGAACTGCTGTGCGCTCTGCCCGTCGGTCGAGACGGTGGCGGTCGTCAACTCGTTCGCGAAGCGCAACTCCATCAGCTTGAAGTCACGGCCGACGGCCTGCCGGACGGCTTCGAGCGATTCGCGCGGCCGGTCTGCGCTCGCGAACATGTCGCGCGTCTCCGCGTACGCGTCGGCGGGCGTGGGCGTCGGCGTGGGGTAGAGACGCTGCTCCCGCTGGACGCGCGCCAGTTCGTCGAGCATGCGCGCCGTGCGCTCGCGCTCCGACTTCTGTTGGTAGTGGCGCGCCACCATGCCGATGACGCTGACGACGATGAAGAGGACGAGTAAGACTTTTCTCGACTTGGACACTTGAACGTGGGGCGTGCGCGCGCGTGCGCGAACAGCTCAGGCGCTTTTGCGCCCGCCCGACCTCCTTCGACTTTGCTCCGCCTGTTTGCCTCCGCCCTGCACGTCCTGCCCGCCGCCCGACTTCCCTTGCCCGCCCTTTTTAGATGCCTGCGGCTTCTCGCCCTTGAGGCGTTTGACCTCTGCGGGCGAGAGGTGGCGCCACTGCCCGACGAGGATGCCCTCGGTGGTGATACGGCCGATGCGTACGCGGCGGAGCTTGATGACGGAGTGGCCGATGGCGTCGAACATGCGGCGAATCTGCTGGTTGCGCCCCTCGCGCAAGACGACCTCGAACCACGCGTTCGTCTTCGTCTCGTCGGTCTTTGCAATCTGCGCGGGCGCCGTCTTCACGCCGTCGTCCAGACGGATGCCGCGGCGCAGTCGCGCCACCTGCTCCTCGGGCGGCACGCCCTTGACCTTCACCTCGTAGACCTTCTCGACGTGGTTGCGCGCGGACGTGACGTAGTTCGTCAGCGCGCCGTCGTTGGTCAGGATGAGCAGCCCTTCGGTGTTGAAGTCGAGACGCCCGACCGGGTGCAGGCGGCCGAGCGACTGCGGCACCAGCTCCGAGACGAGCGGGCGGTGCTCCGGGTCGGCGAGCGCCGAGAGATAGCCGCGCGGCTTGTTGAGCAGGACGTACGTCTTCTCCTGCTTCTCAAGCAGCGGGTTGATTAACTTCCCGCGCACCTTGATGTGGTCGCGCGCGGGGTCGGCCTTCGTGCCCTGCTCGCGCACGACCTCGCCGTTGACCGTCACTTCGCCGGCCGCGATCAACTCCTCCGCGTGCCGGCGCGACGCGAGCCCGGCCGCCGCTATCAATTTTTGCAGACGCTCTTCCATTCAGAGTTATTGCTTCCCCGGTGTCTCGAATATTTTGAGCATGTCGCGCAGCGCCTCGCGCTGACTCTCCGTCAGGACGAACGTCACCCGCCCCATACCAAGCCGCGCCTGCTTGCCGTTAGCGAGCAGCTCTAAGGTCGCGAAGTCCATGCTCCCCATGCGCAGCCCGGCGGAACTAGCCTCCCGATCCAGTCTGAGGCTGAACCGCTTGCCGTCGGCCTCGACCGCCAGCGGGGCGTTGCCGCGGAAGATGTCCCACTCGGACTCGAACCACCAGTTCACCTCGCCCGGCCTCGCGGGTTCCCGGCCCTTGAAATCGAAGTCGAACCCAAGGTCCGCCGTCGCCTCTCCGCGCCGGTAAACTTCCTGAAGCTTGACTCTCACCACAGTGAGATTCCAATAAGGGTCAAACTCGATGGTGGCCTGCCCGAGTTTGCTGAACTCTGCCGGGCTTCCTTCGACAGAACCCTCCGGCACCAACACGGCCACGCTCGGCAGACGCTTGGGGAGCTGCTCCCGCTTCGGCGACCGAGTTCTTTTCCCCTGCGCAAGGCATGTCGCCGCCAGCGCTAACGAAACCACGACGTAGAGGCAAGTTCTGGTGAGATGATTCATGACACTCCTCTTCAATACTTCAATGGCTCAGGCGAAGACGACGGCCGCGCCGGTCTCGACGGAAGCCTCGCAGGCACGAATCAAGGCGAGGCAGGTGTAGGACTCGACGCCGTAGCGTTCCCACTTCGTTTCGCCCTCGCCCTGGCTCTCGGCGGCCTGCCAGACCGCCTCGTCCTCAGGCGAGAGAGCTTCGGGCAGTTCGAGCGCCTGCGCCAGCTCGCGGCACTCGCGCAGGAGCGCGTGCGACGAGCCGAGCATGCCGCCCGCGATTTCGAGCGACGCGTCGGGGATGATCACGTCGTCGAACTCGACGGGCAGGTAGTACCCTTCGGCGTCGCCGTGGACGATGAGGTGCTGGAAGGGCATGCCCGTCGCCTGCCCGCGCGCGAAGCTCGCGTCGAAGATTTTGTAGTAGTCGGAAAGCACCGGGTCGCTCGCGGCCCCGTCGTCGCCGGGCGGCGGAAGCTCCTTCCCGAGCGCGAGGTGCGCCGCGAGGCGGCGGAGGTAGTGAAGGCCGGAGTAGCCGATCATCTCGCACTCGAACGTGCGCGCGTCCTCCACGTCGAAAGGCTCTCGGTGCGGCGGCAGGTCGAAGGACTCAAGCACGCCGTTGATAGCCTCGACCTGCTGCCCGAAGTACGCGACGTACTCCGGGTCGCTCTCCCTTATCTCCGACGGCACGCCGACACACAGTGCGAGTCCCAAGGCCAGTGTCCCTCCTCAAACGCTAAGGCGTTATAACTCGCCGCCGCCGGCCAGGTCTTCGAAGTCTTCGACGTTCGGCAGCTCGCTCAAGTCCTTGAGGCCGAACTGGAGGAGGAAGTCTTTCGACGTGCCGTACATCATCGGGCGGCCGACCGTCTCCTTGCGCCCCTTGGCGACGATGAGGCGCTTGTCCAAAAGCGTCTTGATGGCCGAGGAGGACTGGACGCCGCGGATTTCGAGAATCTCGGGGACGGTGACGGGCTGCTTGTAGGCGATGACGGCGAGCGTCTCAAGAGCCGCGAGCGAGAGCTTGGCGCTCGGCTTCGACTTGAGGTAGGCGCGGACGTGCTCGTGGAACTCGGGGCGCGTGGCAAACTGCCAGCCGCCCGCGACCTCGCGCAGCATCAGCCCGCCGCCTCTCTCGTTGAACTCCTTCGCCAGCTCTTCGACGGCGACCTGCACCCAGCCCTTGTCCTCCTTGAGAATGTCGGCGATGGCCTTGACGGGCAGCGGGTCTTCCGAGACGAAGATGAGCGACTCGCAGATGGAGACCAGCTCGGCCAGCTCGCGCGGCTGCCCGCCGGGTGCGACTTCGTCGTCTGCGACTTCCGCCGGTTGCGCCGCGGCAGTCTCCGCGCGCATCCGCTCGAACTCCTCGGCGCGGTCTTCAGCCTCCGCATCGAAGACGACAAACTCCGCCTTCTCGTCGTCCGACGCCTCGTCGTCGGTCACGTTACCGTCGTCTTCGTCGTCATCATCTTCGTCTTCGTCTTCGTCGTCGGCCTCGTCGTCCTCTTCCTCGAACTCGGCGGAGTCGAAGGAGGTCTCGCCGCTCACGTCGATCTGCGCGAGCGGGTTCGCGTGCTCCTCTTCTTCGTCGGGTACGGCGTCGCCGTCGGACAAAGCTTCGAGCGCCTCGTCCAACTCCTCGACGGCCTCCTCGCGCGACTCGTCGTCGCCGTTCAGCTCGACGGCCTCGCTGCCCCCGACAACTTCGGTCGTCTCTTCCGTGCTCTTCCTGCTTCTGCGTTTGCTCATGTCTGAAGTCTAAAACCTTCACGCGCCGACGCGCGCGATGATGTCGCCGAAGGTCTGGCGCTGGATGAGTTTGATCTCGGTCGTGCGGACGAGTTCGAGGACGGAGAGGAACGCGAGCACCAGCTCGCGGCGCGTCTCGGCGCGCTCGAAGAAGTCGCGCATGTTCAGCTCGCCGGCCGAGTAGATCATGTTGCGGAGGCGTTCGAGCATCTGGGCCATCGTGACCTCGTCGCGCTCGATCTCCATCAAGACCTCTTCCTTCCTGCGCGAGAGTATCTGCTGGAAAACGCGCAGGAGGTCGAACGCGCCCGCCGACACCTCCGGGTTCTCCTTGTCGGTCTCTAAGGGCGCGCGCGTGTAGACTGCCCGCTCGACCGTCGCGCGCGACCAGAGCAGCTCGGCCGCGGCCTTGTACTTCTGGTGTTCGAGCAGACGCTCGACCAGCTCGCGGCGCGGGTCGTCGGACTGCAACTCCTCCTCGCTGACGGTCGGGTCGCGCGGCAAGAGCATCCGCGACTTGATCTCGATGAGCTGCGCGGCCATGACGAGGAAGTCGCTCGCCATCGTGATGTCCATGCCCTGCATCAGGCGCAGGTAGCGTAGGTACTCGTCCGTGATGCGCGCGATGGGGATGTCGTAGATGCTGACCTGCTCCTGCCGTATGAGGTAGAGCAGGAGGTCGAGCGGCCCGGCGAACTCGCCGAGGACGAGCTTGAGCGTGTCGCCGTCCTGTCCGGCCGAAATCTCGGGCGTCGCGCCCGCGACGTTGATGGACTGGCCGTCGGCCGCGCTGGCGACCGTCGCTTCCTCCGTGGGCTTAGGCGTCTCTGTGTGCTCGTTCGACAAGTCGGTTTAAGCCCCCACGATTCCCATGCGCTCTTTCACCTGCCGCATCGTCTCGGCCGCGATGGCGTGCGCCTTCTCTGCCCCGTCGCGCAGGATGCGGCTCAGCTCCTCGTCGCCGATGCCGAGCACGCGCTCCTGGAACGGCCGCAGGAACTCGACGGTCGCGTCGGCCACGTCCGCCTTGAGCTGCGCGTAGCCCTTGCCCGCGAAGTGCGACTCGATCTCCTCGGGCGTCCGGCCGGTGAGTATCTGAAAAATCGAGAGCAGGTTGGTGACGGCCGGGCGCGTCTCGTCGAAGCGCACTTCGGTGCCGGAGTCGGTGACGGCGCGCTTGAACTTGCGGCGGATGGTGTCGGCGTCGTCCATGAGCATGACGCTGCCGTTGACGTTCTCGTCCGACTTCGACATTTTCTTCGAAGGGTCCTGGAGCGAGAGGATTTTCGCGCCGACCTTCGGGATGTAGGCGTCGGGGACGCGGAACGTCTCGCCGTAGTCGCGGTTGAAGCGCAGGGCGAGGTCGCGCGTCAGCTCAAGGTGCTGCTTCTGGTCCTGGCCGACGGGCACGAGGTCGGTCTGGTAGAGCAGGATGTCCGCGGCCATCAGCGTCGGGTAGGTCAGCAGCCCGGTCGAGACGTTCTCGCGCTGCTTCTTCGCCTTCTCCTTGAACTGCGTCATGCGCTCAAGCTCCGAGATGCGCGCGACGCAGTTGAGCACCCACGCCAGCTCCGCGTGCTCCGTCACGTCCGACTGGACGAAGATGGTCGAGACCGAGGGGTCTACGCCGGCGGCGAGGTAGATGCGCGCGACCTCGCGCGTCTTGGCCGCGAGCTGGACGGGGTCTTGCGGGACGGTGAGGGCGTGCAGGTTAACGACGCAGTAGAAGCTGTCGTAGTCGTGCTGGAACGCGACCCAGTTGCGCACCGCGCCGAGGTAGTTCCCGATGTGAAGGTTGCCGGTCGGCTGTGCGCCGCTGAAGATTCGTTTAGCCATCTCTGAATGAATCGCCCTTTGTCAGCCACCCGTCCCCGCGAAGAGGAGCATCAATACCACCCCCGTGATCGGCCGTATGACCGCACTGACGACGCCGAAGTACATGAGCCCGATGAGAATGATGAAGCTGAACCGCTCCATCGCTTCGAGCGTGCCGTGCGCGCTGGCCGGGAGGACGCTGTAGAGCACTTTGCTGCCGTCGAGCGGCGGCACCGGCACGAGGTTGAAGACCGCCAGCGAGAGGTTCATCTGAATGATTGCCGCGAACAGCTTGAAGGCCGGCTCTTCGAAAGTACCGAACTGCCCGCCGCCGATGGCTATTCCGTCGTACTGGAGGTGGGCATTAATTATGCCCGTGTGCAGGAAGACCTTGAGGATGACGAAGCCGATGATAGCCAGCAGCAGGTTCGCCATAATGCCGGCGAGCGAGACCATCACGTTCGCCAAGTCCTTGTTGCGCCAGCGCAGCGGGTTCACGGGTGTCGGCTTGCCCCAGCCGATAAGCGGGACGAAGATGCCGGCGCCCGCCCCGATGAAGCCGATGATGGGGATGAGCAGCGTGCCGATGGGGTCGGTGTGCGCGATGGGGTTGAGCGTCACGCGCCCGAGCAGGTAGGCCGTGTCGTCGCCGAACTTGTGCGACATCCAGGCGTGCGCGGCCTCGTGCGCGGAGATCGCCAGCAGCAGGACGACGATGTAGATGATGAGCTGTCCGACGATATCACTTGGCATTAGCACACACCGGCGAAAAGGCGCTCCCGCGCGAAGTCAGAAAAAGTAGCACGCAAGGTTGGGAGAGTCAAAAGAGTGAGCAGTGAGCGGTGAGC
>CAXTSK010000121.1:0-10873 GCA_964246655.1 uncultured Pyrinomonadaceae bacterium | reverse complement strand
GCCGTGTGCGCGTCGCCGCCCCGGAGCCGCGTGCGGCGGCGCAGGTTGAAGTTAAGACCGAGCCGTACGCGGGCAAGGTGGCTTACGTCATCGTCGCGCTGTGCGACAACGTGAATCAGGGCATCGTGCCCGTCCCGGCCGCACTGGGTAACGGCGACGACCCCGTGCGCAACCTCTACTGGGGCGCGCGCTTCGGGGTCAAGACGCACTTCACTGCTTCCCGTGAGTGGCGCGCCGTCGCGGCGGTCGAGAACCCCTCGCCGAAAATCCTCGAACGCGTCGTCTACAAGCACAAGACGCTGGACGCGTACCTCGTCGCCGACGCATATCGCGGCGCGGAGATAAAGCAGGCGACCGTCGATTTCCTCAACGTCGCGTCGGGGAACCTCAACCCGACGTTCGAAGACGGCGGCAAGACCTACGGGCTCGGGCGCGGCGCGGCGGCCCACCTCGTCGCCTACGTCGGCCACGATGGGCTGATGGACTTCCAACTCCCCGCGCTCCCCCAACGCCGAGACGAAGTGCGCCGCGACGCGATCATCCTCGCCTGCATCAGCAAGAAGTATTTCGCGCCCGCGCTCAAGGAGACGGGCGCCCACCCGCTCGTCTGGACGACGAACCTAATGGCGCCCGAGGCTTACGTGCTGAAGGCCGCGCTCGACGGCTGGCTCGCGGGCGAGGAGGGCGAAAGCGTCAGGCTCCGCACCGCCAAAGCCTACGACAAGTACCAGAACTGCGGGTTGAAGGCCGCGCAGGGCTTGTTCGCTACCGGCTGGTAACAGAGCCGCGAGCGGTACTGTTTCTATCTTAAGAAAGGCACGAGCAGTTTGACGAGGAGGACGATGACGAAGGTGCCGACGACATCGAGCAGGATGCCGTAGCGAATCATGCGCGCGAGCGGGACGTAGCCGGAGCCGTAGACGATGGCGTTGCAGGGCGTCGAGACCGGCAGCATAAATCCCAGGCTCGCGCCCATCGTCGCGCCGAGTGCAGGCTCCAGAGGGTCTGCGCCCTGCGCCTTCGCAATCGCGATGACGACCGGCACGACCATGTTCGCCGACGCGGTGTTCGAAGTCGCCTCCGACACGACGACCGCCACCAGCACGGACGCGAACAACAAGCCCGTCCCGCCGCTCACCGGCAAGAGTCCTGTCAACCCGCGCCCGACCGCCTCCGCCAACCCCGTCTGGAACGACAGCACGCCCAGCGCGAACCCGCCGCCGTAGAGCAGCACAACGCCCCAGTCGATCTTGACCGCCTCTTCCCAGGTGATGGCGCGCGCGCCTTCGTCGCCCGGAAGCAGAAAGAGTAACGACGCGCCGACGACCGCCGCGACGGCCTCGGGGACGCTGCCGTTGACGCTCTTATAAACGTTGCTCTGGTCGCCCGCGAAGAGCGCGATGAGGCCGGGCACGACCCAGAGCGCGACCGTGACGGCGAACGCGATGAGCGTTGACTTCTGCCCCGGCGTCCAGGCGCCCAGGCGGTCGCGCTCGCGCCGGAGCATCTCGCTGCTGCCCTCTATCTCGCGCACGCCCGCGGGCGAGAGATAGTTCAAATAAGCGAAGAGCCACAGGAAGAGGACGACGACGACGGGCGTGCCGATGATCGCCCACTTGAAGAAGGAGAACTCGACGCCCGTGAGCTGGCGGATGAAGCCGAGCCCGATGACGTTGGGCGGCGTCCCGATGGGCGTCGCCAAGCCACCGACGGAGGCGGCGAACGAAGTCATCAGCATCAGCGCGGTCGCGTAAGCGCGGCTGATCTTCTGCCCGCCCTCCTTCTCCTGGTCGAAGAGGAAGGCGAGGATCGCCATGCCGATGGCGAACATCATCGCCGTCGTCGCCGTGTTCGAAATCCACGCCGAGATGAAGGCCGTCACCGCGCCGAAGGCGAAGAGGATGCGCGAGGGCCGCGCGCCGACCCACTTGATCGAAAGCACGCCGAAGGCGAGCCGCCGGTCGAGCCGGTGGAGGAAGATGGCGCGCGCGATCATGAACGACCCGATGAAGAGGAACATCAGAGGGTCTGCGAAGGGCGCGAACACGTCCTTCGCGGGCGCCACCTTCAGCACCACGCACGCGGCCGCGCCGACCAGCGCCGTCACGGGCAGCGGCAGCGCCTCCGTGATCCAAAGCAGCACGACCGCGGCCATCACCGCCGCGAGCCTGTGCGCCTCCGGCTTCAAGCCCGGCAGCGGCAGCAGCAACAGCGCCGCGAACGCCTGCGGCGCGACGACGAAGCCGGCCGCGCGCCGCCAGCGCTCGAAGCGCGCCTCGGCGGGGCTTATCTGTTCAACCGCTTCCAACGCTCTCTCCATGCGCGGAGTTTAAACCATGCGCGGCCGTTTGCGCCGCCCTCTTCTTCGGCCTTAATATTGCCCGCGCCAACTCGGCCCCACGCGCGAGTGGATTTTCACCCGACCGCCGCGCAAACTTCCCGAATCGTATTTAAGGATCAAGACTCATGCCCCGCCCCCACGCACCCAACAGAACCGCGCGCCTCTGCGCCTTCGCTTTCGCGCTGCTCTGCCTGACGGCCGCCGGGCTCGTCCACGCCGCGCGTTCCGCGCGCTCGGCCCCGGCCGCCGAGACGCACAGCTTCAAAGTCATCCCGTTCCCCAACAAGGATGTCGTCGTCGATAAGACGACGCCGACGCTCTACGCGAGCGTGCCTTCGAGCGCGGGCGCGGGCGGCAACAGCATCACGCCCTTGAACCCTTACACGGGCGAGTCCGGCACGCCCGTCTTCATCGGCTCCGAGCCGGGCGACCTCGCCATCTCGGACGACGGGAAGGTGATCTGGGCCGCGCTCGACGGCTCGAAGGCCGTGCGCCGCTTCGACGTGACGACGCAGACCCCCGGCCTTCAGTTCTCCCTCGGCCAGGGTCAGTTCGAAGCGTACTCGCCGCGCCAGTTGAAGGTCGCACCCGGCGCGCCCGACACCGTCGCCGTGCAGAGCAGCGGGAGCCAGTTCGACGCGAAGCTCTTCGTCTTCGACAACGGCGTGCGCCGCGGCAACCCTCTGGCGAGCGCGGCCGACTACATCGACTTCTCCGCGACGGCCGCGACGCTCTACGCCTGCTCGACCGGCACCACCCTCATGGGCGGATACGTCCTATTGCAAAAGGTCGGCCTGACGACTTCGGGTCTCGCCTACGATGGGAACTCCACGAACTCGGCGCGCAGGCCGGGCGAGCTGAGGTACGCGGCCGGGCGCGTCTACAACGCGAACGGCGAGGTCTTCGACGCGGAGACGGGCGCCGCGCTGGGGACGTACCTCGTTCCCTTCTTCGTCAACTTCCCCACGCTCGTGCCCGATCCGGCGGCCGGACGCGTTTTCTACGTCTCGAACAACGCGTCCGACGCCTTCGGCAACCAGACCATCACGCTGCACGCCTTCGACATCAACACGTTTCAGGAGGTCGGCTCGGTGCTCGTCCCCGGCGCGACGGGGCAGCCGACGAGCCTCGAACGTTGGGGCACGGACGGCCTCGTCTTCCGCACGCCGACGCAGCTCGTCATCGTCCGCAGCACGCTCGTCGGCCCGCCCGGCATCGACCCGGCGCCGACGCCCACTCCCGGCGCCACTCCCACCCCTTCGCCGACGCCCACGCAGTACGCCGACGTGGTGCGCCGCATCAACCTCTTCGCGAACGACCTCGTCGTCGAGCCCAACACGCAGACCATCTACGCGAGCGTGCCCTCGCGCGCGGGCGCGGGCGGCAACAGCCTGACGCCCGTCAACCCTTTCGAAGGGACGACGGGCGCGCCGGTCTTCGTCGGCAGCGAGCCGGGGCCGCTCGCCATCTCCGACGACGGCAGCTACATCTACGTCGGGCTCGCGGGCGCGGGCGCCGTCCGGCGCTTCGACGTGGCGGCGCAGGCGGCCGACATACAGTTCCAGGTCGCGAAAGACCACCCGGACGGGCCGCTCAACGTCGGCGACATTGCCGTCATTCCCGGCAACCCGCACACCGTCGCCATGACGCGCAGTGCCTCGGCGGGCTTCAGCCCCAACTACCGCGGCGTCGCCGTCTACGACGACGGCGTGCCGCGCGCGAAGGTCGAGGGCGGCTTCCCCGGCAGCTACAGCATCGAGTTCTCCGACTCGCCCGCGCTCATCTACGGCGTGGGCGACGGCGGGCTGCACAAGCTCTCGGTCGATGCGTCGGGCGTTACGCGCGCCTCGACCGTGCAGGCGTCGCTCGCCTCTTTCAAGTTCGCCGCCGGTCGCCTCTACACGACCACGGGCCAGGTCGCCGACCCGTCGAACGGCGCTATCGTCGGCACGTACAACGACCCGGGCCGCGCGTTCGCGACGCGCGTCCTGCCCGACCCGGCCTCGAAGCGCACCTACTTCATCTCCGACAACGGCGTCTACAACGGCTCCGCCAACGCGACCGCCACGATCCGCGTCTTCGACCAGCAGACGTTTCTCCCCGTCGGCTCGCTCAACGTCAACGGACTCACGGGCGCGGTCACGGGCTTCGTCCGCTGGGGCGAGCGCGGCCTCGCCTTCAGCGCGGGCGGCCAGCTCTACCTGATCGAGACCCCGCTCGTCCCCTCTTTCGGCCCCGCGCCGATGCCTGCGCCTTCGCCGCAGCCGACGCCCACGCCGACGCCGACGGCCACGCCCGGCCCGGGTGAACTCCGCCTGCTCAATGTGCCCGCCAGGGACATCGTCCTCGACCCGAAGACGCAGACCATCTACGCGAGCGCCGGTCCTGACAGCGGCGTCGCGGGCTACGTCGATAGCGTCGTGCCTATCGACCCCGCCGCGGGAACCGTCGGGGCGCAGGTGCAGTTGGGCGGCCGCGGGCGGATGGCTATCTCCGACGACAGCCAATTCATCTACGTCGCGCTCAACACGACGGACGTTAACGCCGTCTCCCAGTTCATCGGCCGCTTCGACGTGGCGACGCGCACGGCCGGGCCACAGTTCAAGGTCAACCAGACGCCCGACTCGACCGAGCCCTACAAGGTTGAGGACATCGCGGTGATGCCGGGGAACCCCGGCGTCGTCGCCGTCGCTCGCTCCAACCCGACCTCGGGCGGCCTGACAGAGAGGGGCATCGCCCTCTATGACGCGGGCGTACAGCGTCCGGCCGTCGCCGCGGGCGGCAAGGCCGTCGAGTTCTCGTCATCGCCCTCCGTGCTCTACAGCTACCACGGCCTCGACAGCGACGGCGGCTTCCGCAAGATGGTCGTCGGCGACTGCGGCATCGCCACGGCGTCGGTCGCGAGGCGCGTCACCTTCGGCGACATGAAGTACGACAACGGCCGCGTCTACTCTATGACGAACGTGCTCGACGCCGAGAGCGCCGAACTCCTCGGCACGTTCACGCCCGCCTCCAACAGCAGCGGCGACTTGACGGGCAACTTCAACTCGGCCCTCGCGACCGACTCGCAGGCGCAGCGCGTCTACGTCATCACGGGCTCCTCCTCCTCCTCGGGGGCGGCGGCCGTCCTGCGCGCCTACGACACGGAGACGTTCCTGCAAGTCGGCGAGCTGCGTCTGCCGGGCGTGCAGGGCACGCCGACGCGTGTCCTGCGCTGGGGCGCGCGCGGCCTCGCCTTCGTCACGAGGGCCGACACGCCGTCGTTCAGCGGGTTCGTCTATCGCCTCTACCTGCTTGAGAACGACATCGTCACCGGGCCGAAGGGGCAGTTCGTGCCCGCGCCGGTGCCGCCGACGCCTTTGCTCTCGGTCAAAGGACAGGTGACGTACTTCGACGGCCTGCCCGGCGTGCAGTTGAACGTGACCGGTTCGTACACGACGACGGCCGTCACCAACGCCGTCGGCTCCTACCTCATCGAGGGCGTGCCGCACTGCGCCGACATCACCGTCACGCCGTACAAGGAGAACTACAGCTTCAACCCGCCGAGCGTGCACCTGACGAACCCGGGCGGCATCGACCGGCTCAACTTCACGGCGACGCCCAAGCTCGTCTACTTCCCCAACTCCCTGCGAGGCGTGTCGGAGGGCGGCAACCTCTTGCAGGTCACGGTCAGGCGTGACGGCGACCTGACGCAGCCCGCGTCGGTTGACTACGAGACGGAGGACGGGACGGCCTCGTCGCGCTCTGACTACACGGCGACGTACGGCACGCTCCGCTTCGAGCCGGGCGAGTTCCTGAAGACGGTCAACCTCCTCATCACGGACGACGTGCTGGTGGAAGGGGCGGAGACGTTTACGCTCGCGCTCAAGAACCCCTCCGGCGCGATGTTCTTGACGGGGTTCGACAAGGTGGGCGTCATCATCAACGACAACGACACGACGCAGCCCACGTCGAGCCCGCTCCAGGACGCGCGCTTCTTCGTGCGGCGTCACTACCAGGACTTCCTCAACCGCGATCCCGCATCCGACCCGCTGGGCTTCACCTTCTGGACGAGCCAGATCACGAACTGCGCGGACGAGACGGACGAGCAGCGGCGCGCCGAATGCACGGCCGTGAAGCGCGTCAACGTCTCGGCGGCCTTCTTCCTGTCGATTGAGTTCCAGCAGACGGGCTACTTCGTGCACCGCCTTTACGTGGCCTCTTACCCGGCCACGCCGGCGAGGCCGCGGGGGCTTCCGCGCTTCGCGGAGTTCATGCGCGACACGCAGGAGGTCGGGCGCGGTGTCGTCGTCGGCGCGATTGACTGGGAGCAGTTGCTCGCACAGAACAAGCAGGCGTTCGTCCTGCGCTGGGTGACGCGCCCCGAGTTTCTGGCCGCGCACCCCGAGACGCAAAGCGCGGGCGAGTACGTGGACTCGCTCTACCGGAACGCGGGCGCGCAGCCCTTTGCCGAAGACCGCGACGCGGCCGTCGCGGCCTTCGGGTCGGGCGACGCGGCCGGTCGCGCGTCGGCGCTCAGGATCGTCGCCGAGGGCGCGCCGGTCAACGCGAGCCAGTTCAACCGCGCGTTCGTGCTGATGCAATACTTCGGGTACTTGAGGCGCGGCCCCGACGAGGCGCCGGACTCCGACTTCGCGGGCTTTGACTTCTGGCTCGGCAAGCTCGAAGAGTTCGACGGCAACTACATCAACGCCGAGATGGTCAAGGCGTTCCTCACCTCGCTCGAATACCAGCAGCGCTTCGGCCCTTCGAACTTCGACCTGTCGAAATAGACGAAGACGATTAACCACAGAGAGACACCGCTTTCAATTTGAAATTTCAAATTGAAAGCGGTGTCGTGTCTCTGTGTCTCTGTGGTTAAATTACCGCGGCGTCACCTGCACGCGCGTCCTCAACGCTCCGGCGCCGAAGCTCGTCAACCCTTCCTGCGCCACGTACACTTCGAGCAAGTACTCGCCCAGCGCGTCGGGCGCGGAGACTTCCAACTTAAGCCCGGCCGTGTCTCCCGGCTCCATGTCGAAGGGGATGCGCGCGACAGCTTCCTCGTCGTTGACCTGCGCGCGGTCTTCTCTCAGCCAGCGCGCGCGCAGCGAGACGGCGTAGCGCCCTGCCGCGTCGGGCACGGCCGGCCACGTCTCGCCGCCGACGTTGCGGACGATGACCTCGAAGCTCCTTCTTTCGCCCGCGGCCGACGACACGGGAAGCTCACGCGAGACCAGTTGCGCGCGCAGCCCTTCGGCGCGGAGCGGCGCGGGTCGTGCGCTCAAGGTCGTCGGCTCGACGGCGTACAGGACGTAGTTGGTCGAGCGCGCGAGCACACGGCACTTCGCACAGTCCTCCTCCGTGCTGACGACGACCGCGCCCGGCGGCGGCTTCTCGTTCGTCGAGAGTCGGACGAAGCGCGCGGCCCCGACGCCCCGAAGCGCGCCGTGCCAGAGCGCCTGTATGTAACCCGAGTGCCCCGGCGGGTCGTAGAGATAGACGGGGCCGCCCTGCGCCGCTTCGAGCGCGGGCGCGAGTATCTTCGAGGGGAAGCGCGCGTCGAAGACGTACCAACGCTCCGGCGGCCGCGCGTGGAAGCGCCACTGGAAGTAAGTCCCCTGCGCGACGAGCAGCACCACGACGACGTACAGCGCGACTCTCATCTTCCGTCCGCCGACCATCCGCGCGACGGCCGCCGCCGACAGCACGTGCAGGAAGACGGGGAAGGCGATCAGCCTCAACTGCGGGAAGTCGTTCACCGTCAGCGCGGCCGGCACGACCGACGCGGCGAGCGCATAGAGCAGAAACCGCCACCACGCTTCCCTTCCATGTTCGCGCACGACGAAGAAGAGTCCCGCGGCCGCGAGCGCGACGGTCGCCGCCAGCAGCGCGGGCGAGTCCGGCAGGTGGTCGCGTATGTTCTGCTCGCCCGTCAACAGCCAGCGCCACGGGTTCACGTCCGCGAGGTAATGCCACACGAACCCGCGCACGTCATCCGCGAGACCGCTCTGCGGCGTCACATACGTAATGAGCCTGAACCTCCCCGCGAGCGCGCCCGGATGCCGCAGCGAATAGACGAGCAGAGGGACGAGCGTGACCGCGTAAGCCGCCCACGTCATCAAGACCCGCCCGACGTTGCGCCGCGTGACGAAGAACACGAGCCCCACGGCCAGCAGCGGCGCCAGCAGCCTCCCTATCGAATACGTGTACGTCAACAGCGCCAGCGCGCAGGCAAGCGCCAACACGTCCGAAGCGACCCACCGCTCCCTCTCTGACGCGCGCCTCAGCGCCAGCAGAAACAGCACGCACGCCAAAGGGTACGCCGCGACCTCGAACACCAAACGGCTGCACTCATATAGCCACGGCGTCAACATCGCCGAGCACGCCACGACCGCGCCCGCCTCCGCCCGCCGCGTCAACCTCGACGCCAGCAGCCCCAACAACACCGCCGCCAACGCCCCCAACGCCGCACTCAACAACCTCGCGACCGCGATACTCGGCCCCGTCACACGAAACACCGCCGCCAACAAGTAGACGTACGTCGGGTTCTTATAATCCCCGAACGCCCTGAAGTAGAGCGGCCACGCCTCCCCGTGCTCATCCCTCCCAGACTGTGCGACGGTCAGCGCGTTGTAAGCGATGGAAGACTCGTCGATGTAAAAGCCCGGCGGGTTGTCAGGCACATCCGCCGCGTAGAGCGCGAACGCCAGCACGCACACGGCCACCGGCAGCAGAAGGGTTTTGGGGGAAGACATTGATTTTCAACCAACACCTAACACCCAGAACCCAAAACCCATCCTACGAGCGGAGCTGGATGTTGTAGGTCTTGATTTTGGAGTTGAGGGTGGTGGCGTTCATGCCTAAGAGACGGGCGGCGCGGGATTGGTGGCCGCCGGTCTGGTCGAGGGCGCGGCGGATGATGTCGATCTCGAAGCGGCGCACCTCGTCGTAGAAGTTGACGCCGCGGCTCACGTCGAGCGAGCCCGTCCCCGAAGAGAGCGGGGCGGCGCCCGCGGCCTTCGAGGGGTCGGCGATCTCGGCGGGCAAGCACTGGCGCGTGACCTCGGGGCCGGGCGCAATGACGACCGCGCGCTCGATGACGTTCTCAAGCTCGCGGACGTTGCCGGGCCAAGTGTATTGCTCTAAGAGCGCCAGCACGTCGGGCGCGAGCTGGTCGGAGACGTGGCGGCTGTTCTCCTCGTTGTACTTGCGTATGAAGTGCTGCGCGAGCGCGAGCACGTCCTCGCGCCGGTCGCGCAGGGGAGGCAGCTCGATGGGGACGACGGCGAGGCGGTAGTAGAGGTCTTCGCGGAAGGAGCCCTGGCGCACGGCCTCTTTGAGGTCGATGTTCGTGGCGGCGACGATGCGCACGTCCACCTTGCGCGGGGCGGTGTCGCCGAGCGGCGTGAACTCGCGCTCCTGCAAGACGCGGAGGAGCCGCGCCTGCGTCTCGGGCGGGATGTCGCCGATCTCGTCGAGGAAGATGGAGCCGCCGTCGGCGACTTCGAAGAGCCCCTTCTTCGCCGCGACCGCGCCGGTGAAGGCGCCGCGCGTGTGGCCGAACAGCTCCGACTCAAGCAGCTCGGAAGGGATGTTCGACGAGTTGACGGTGACGAAGGTCTTCGCGGCGCGCGGGCTCTGCATGTGGATGGCGCGCGCGATGAGTTCCTTGCCCGTGCCGGACTCGCCGGTAATCAGCACCGTGGAGCGCGCGGGCGCGACCTGATCGACGAGCTGGAAGATGGCCTGCATCTTCTCGGAGCGGCCGATGATGCTCCCGCGCTCGACGCTGCGGCTCATGGCGCGGCGGAGGTTCTGTCGTTCCTCTTCCTTGCGGCGGCGCTTGATGCCGGAGGCGACCGTCTCCAAGATTTGCTCGTTCTGGAAGGGCTTGCGGATGCAGTTGAAGGCGCCGCGCTCCCACGCGCCGATGGCGGTGTCGAAGGTGGCGTAGGCGGTAATGATGATGACGACGGCCTCGGGGTCGGCCTTCTGAATCTCTTCGAGCGCGCGCAGGCCGCCCATGCCCGGCATCGACACGTCGAGGAGCACCACGTCGTACGCGCGCCGGCCGTAACACTCCAACCCCTCCTCGCCGGTCTTCGCCAGGTCAACGCGATACCCTTCGGCCGACAGCAGCGTCTCCAACACGTCACGCATGATCTCCTCGTCGTCCACGACGAGGACGGAACCTTTTCTCGCCATCCAGAACCCCGGAAAAAAGTGATGAGTGATGAGTGATGAGTGATGAGTGGGAAGAAGTTGTCTTCTACTCATCACTCATCACTCACCACTCATCACTCATTCTACCCCGGCGGCGGGGCGGCGGTCACTTGACGGAGGCGGCGTCCCTGGGCTTGAGGAGGCGGCGGCCTTCGGGCGCGGCGATGGGGCGCGCACGCTCGGCCGTGACGAGGAGCGTGTAGTCGTCCGACTCGAAGCCCGCGACGCGGACGTAGACCTCCGCGCGGTTGAGGTCTGCCGTCGCGGGCAGGCTCCCCATGTAGACGATGCGGCCGTCGGGGATGACGCCCCAGAGCACGTAGACGC
>CAXTSK010000120.1:9176-10907 GCA_964246655.1 uncultured Pyrinomonadaceae bacterium | reverse complement strand
GCGCATGCTTGCCGGCTGGTTCATCGTCAATCCGCCCGGCGTCGCGCCGGCGTCGAGCACGCGGGCGACGTTCGGATGATCCATGCGCGCCAGCGCCTGGCGCTCGGGGTCGAGCCCCTCGTCGCCGGCGAGCCCGGCCGAGAGCGGGGCGTCCATGCCTTCCGAGACCGGCCGATCTCGCTCGACGCGCCGGTCTCGGCGGCGGCGCTTCCACCAGCGCCAGCGGTTGCGAGCCTGGTTGACGGCGATGCGGTAGAGCCACGTCCGCAGGTCTGCGTCGCCGCGGAAGTTTGCCAGGTGGCGGAACGCTTGGAGGAAGGTCTCCTGCGTCAGGTCGCGCGCCTCCTCGGGGTCTTCCGTCAGGCGGTAGAGCAGGGCGTAGATGTCGCCGTGCCGCTCCTCGACCAGACGGTTGAAGGCCAATGCGTCGCCCGCCTTGAGCTTTTCAAGGAACTGTTCTTCGGCCGAGGGGACGAAACGCGCCTCCGCCGAAGCCGCCACGTCGGCAGCCCCTTCCAGTTCCGCTTCCATGCGGAGGGCGATTGGCTCTCCGAAGCTCACGAGCGTCCTCCGTCGGCCCGGGAGGGTCTGTCGAAGGGCAGTGCTTCCTTCAACTGACACTTTCGACACCGGCCCGGCGGCCTTTGTTCCGAAAAAAGTTGCACCCGGTTGGTTAGATGCGTCGGCGCGCACGGACTGTCCGACAGCATAGCGCCGTGCGCCGCCGGGCGACAACGGAAAATTCTCGATTTGCCCTTGCTTGACATCCCCCTAACCCGCCTTTAGAGTTACCCTTTGCCTCGAACTCCACTAAAAAGAACGCACCCGACAGTGCGGTCTTGCACCGGATAAAATCAGTGGCCCGAACGACAAAGAAACGCGCACAGCAGCTCAAGCACGACAAGTTTCGTGACACGACCTTCGACGCCTACGGCCGCCTCTCGCACCGCTTCGAGGGCAAGGGTCGCACGATCCTCTACGCCGTGGCCGGCGCGGTCGCGCTCGTCGCACTCCTCCTCGCCTTCAACTGGTGGCGCGAGCGCCGCGCCGACGCCGCGCGCCTCGCCCTCGGACAGGCCATCAAGATCGCGGAGACGCCCGTCTCGCCGACCCCGCAGCCGAACCAGACCGGCCCGAGCTTCGCCACCGAGAAGGAGCGCGCGCAGAAGGCCGTCGAAGCTTTCCAGAAGGTGCAGAACGACTACGGCTCGCCCTACAGGGAACAGGCGCGCTACTTCGCCGCGGCCAACCTCCTGAGCGTTGACCGGTCGAAGGGCATCAGCGAACTTGAGGCTCTCTCGAAGGACGGCGACGCGGACGTGGCGGCGCGGGCGCGCTTCGCGCTGGCGCAGGCGCGCGAGGCCGACTCGCAATACGACGCCGCGGCCGCGCTCTATCAAGAGCTTCTGAAGAACCAGTCCGCGGCCGTCTCGCCGAACGTGGTGAAGCTGCGGCTCGCCTCCGTCTACGAGAAGCAGGGGAAGAAGGACGACGCCGTCAACCTCCTCTTCGAGATGGTCAAGGCGTCGCGCGACGCGAAGGGTAAGGACGGCAAGCCGCTCCCCGAATCGGCCGTCATCGGCACCGCCGCCGACAAGGTTCAGGAATTGAGCCCCGAGCGCTACGCACAGCTCCCGAAGAAGCCTACGCCGGAAGGCGGACTCGGCTTCTAAAAGCAGTAGGCAATAAGGGGCCTCGGCGGGCCGCGGAGGATGAAACTGAGAGAGAGCA
>CAXTSK010000120.1:0-9166 GCA_964246655.1 uncultured Pyrinomonadaceae bacterium | reverse complement strand
CCCCCCTCAACCCCCCCCCCCCCCCACCGCCCCGCGCCCCCCCCCCCCCCCGCCCTACTGTCTTCCGTGGACAATCTCACGCACTCGCTCGTCGGGCTGGCGGCCGCGAAGGCCGGGCTCGAACGCCGGTCGCCTTACGCGACGTTCGTGTGCGTCGCGGCCGCGAACCTGCCGGACATAGACATCGTCGCGCTCGCGGGCGGGCTGGCCTTCTACTTCAAACATCACAGGGGCATCACGCACTCAATCGTGGGGACGCTGGCGCTGGCCGTCGCGTTTCTGCGCGGCCGAGCGCGTGTGACATGAGGCTCAACAGCTTCTTCTTCGAAGACCTGCGAAACAGCGTCAGCTTCGACAAGCCCACGGGCGAAGATGAAGCAGTCGTCCGTCGTGCCTCGGAAGACGCGAACGCGCGCGTGCTGCTCGACTTCGCGCGCTTCCCGGTGGCGCGCATCGTGCGCGCAGACTCCGGCGGGTGGGTCGTGCAGTTCGCAGACCTGCGCTTCACCGAGCCGGGCGCGCGCGCCAGCGGCTTCGCGTTGGATGTTCCGGTGAACAGTAGTCAGTAGACAGTAGCGCTCTGCGTCGTGGACGTTGAGGATGACAACCGCGCGGTTCGAGCGGCGAAGGGGTTTCTACTGACTACTGACTACTTCTTCAATTCTGTCTTGAACTTTGGACATTGAAGCTTTATGTTGGACGGCGTTCACCCGTAATCGCTCTCCTCTTTTCTGAAAGGAAGCCCGAACCTAATGAGTAAACCGAAGCTCTTGAGGCTCCTGCTGCCTCTGGCACTCCTCTTCGCGCTCGCGCAGACGGCGGCGGCGCAGACGAACGCGCGCCAGGCGCTCTCGGGCCTGCCCGATTCGCAGGCCGTGCTCTACGTCAACGCGCACCGCATCGTCCACGACGTGATGCCGCGCGTGATGCCGCCCGCCGAGTACGCGAAGATGCTGGCCGAGGCGCAGAAGGCCGGCTTCGACGCGCGCGGCATCGACTACGTCGCCGTCGGCGCGCGCCTCGCCGACCCGCCGCCGGCCAACAACCTGCCCGAGTTCGTCGTCATCATCCACGGCAACTTCAACGCGGACACGCTGCTCGCGCTCGGCCGCGTCGCCGCGGGCGCGCAGAACATCTCGCCGCGCAGCGAGACCTACGGCTCGAAGACGCTTGAGATCATCGACCTCGAAAGTCTGAACAAGAAGCCCGAGGTTGCGGACGGCCAGGGGGAGGCGAAGCCGAAGCCGATGCCGTACCCGGAGGTGGCCGTGATGGCGCTCGACGCCAACACGCTCGTCGCGGGCGTGCCCTCTTACGTCAAGGCGGTGGTGGACGCGGCCGGCGGGCGCGGCGTGCTGAAGTCCTCGATGGTTGACCTCGCCACGCGCGACCCGCAGGCGGTCTGGAGCCTGACGGTGGAGCCGCCGCCCGTGCTCATCGACTACCTGCACAAGTTCGGCTCCCCGGCCAACAAGGAGTTCGACGAGATGATCGACTGGGTCAAGCAGGTGAGTCTCGCGCAGGGCATGGACGCGCTGAACTACACCATGAGCATGTCGGTGCTGACGGACACGCCCGAGCACGCCTCAGCCTTCAGCGGCCTCGTCCGCATGGGGCTGCTCGCCGCGCAGACGGGGCTCAACGCGGAGGCCGCCAAGCAGAAGCCGCGGGACAAGGACTACGCCAAGACGCGCGCGGCGCTCGCCGCCGTCAACGGCTTCGTCAATCGCACCGAGGGCAACACCCTTCTGCTCAGCGCCTCCGTCCCGCAGAAGGTCGCCAACGCCCTGGCCCGCAGCGAGATGAAGCCCAAGTCCGCGAGGCCCACGACCACGACCCGCCGCCGCGCGCGGCGTAAGTGAACGAGGAGCGAAAGCGTTGGAAGCAGCCCCCGCTAAGAAGAAGCGCGTCGGGCAGATCGTCAGGCTCCTGAAGAAGGAGTATCCCGACGCGCGTTGCAGCCTCGACCACGGCAACGCGCTTGAGCTTCTGGTGGCGACGATCCTCTCGGCGCAGTGCACGGACGAGCGCGTCAACGTCGTCACGTCGAGCCTCTTCCGCAAGTACCGCACGTGGGAGGACTACGCCTCTGCGCCCGCGGCCGAGTTGGAGAACGACATCCGCTCGACGGGCTTCTTCCGCAACAAGGCGAAGTCCATTCAGGGCGCCTGCCGCCGGATCGGCGAGCGCCACGGCGGGGACGTGCCCCACTCGATGGAGGAGCTGCTTGAGCTGCCCGGCGTCGCGCGCAAGACGGCCAACGTCGTGCTCGGCAACGCCTACCGGATAGCCTCGGGCGTCGTCGTGGACACGCACGTCTCGCGCCTCTCGGCGCGGCTCGGACTTTCAAGCGAGAAGGTGCCCGAGAAGATCGAGCGCGACCTTGTGGGGCTCCTCCCCCAATCCGACTGGATCGACTTCTCGCACCTGCTCATCGCGCACGGCCGCAAGGTCTGCAAGGCGCGCAGCCCGCTTTGCAGCGAATGCGTCTTAGCAAAACTCTGCCCTTCGGCGGGCATCGGTCAGTAGGTTTTTGTTTAGATTCACGAGGCAGTAAACCCAACACCCGGAACAAAGCAATGAACAGAACTACCACCCGCATGAAAAAGCTCGGGGCCTTCGCGCTCCTCGCGTGCGTGCTGTGCCCGGCGGCCGGCGCGCAGAAACTTCAATACCCGGCGTCGAAGAAGGTCGAGCAGTACGACACGTACTTCGGCGTGAAGGTCGCAGACCCCTACCGCTGGCTCGAAGACGAAAGCTCGCCCGAGACGGCGCGTTGGGTCGAGGATCAGAACAAGGTCACCTTCGCTTACCTCGACAAGATTCCGTACCGCGCGCAGGTCAAAGACCGCCTGACGAAGCTCTACAACTACGCGCGCTACACGGCGCCCTACCGCCGCGGCGAGTACTACTTCTTCACGAAGAACGACGGGCTACAAAATCAATCGGTCGTCTACGTGCAGAAGGGGATCGACGGGGCGCCCGAAGTCCTCATCGACCCGAACAAGTTCTCGGCCGAGGGCACGACGCAGCTCGGCGCGCTCTCCATCTCGCGCGACGCGAAGTACGCCGCCTACTGCAAGGCTTCGGGCGGCTCGGACTGGCGCGACTGCTACGTGATGGAGGTGGCGACGCGTAAGCAGCTCGCCGACGAACTGAAGTGGGTCAAGGTCTCGGGCCTCGCCTGGGCGGGCGAGGGCTTCTACTACAGCCGCTACGACGCGCCGGAGAAGGGCAAGGAGCTGACCTCGAAGAACGAGAACCACAAGGTCTACTTCCACCGCGTCGGCACGCCGCAGTCCGCGGACGAGCTGGTCTACGAGGACAAGGCGCACGCGCAGCGCTTCAACAACGTGGAGACGACCGACGACGAGCGCTTCGCCCTGCTGACCGTCTCCGACCGCGGCACCGGCAAGAAGGGCAACGCCCTCTCCTACCGCGACCTGAAGTCCGACGACAAGACCTGGAAGCCGATTGTGGCCGAGATCGGCGACGACTACTTCGGCGCCATCGACAACGTCGGCGATAAACTCCTCGTCGAGACCGACCACAACGCGCCCAACGGCCGCATCTTCCTCTTCGACCCGAAGAGCCCCGCGGAGAAGGACTGGAAGGACGTGCTGCCCGAAAAGTCCGAGCCGCTCCAGGGCGTCGGCACCGGCGGCGGCAAGCTCTTCGCCACCTACCTGAAGGACGTGACGACACGCGCCTACGTCTACTCGCTCGACGGCAAGCTTGAGAACGAGATTCAACTGCCGGCGCTCGGCATCGCGGGCGGCTTAGGCGGGCAGCACGACGACCGCTTCGTCTTCTACACCTTCAGCACTTTCAACTTCGCGCCGTCGATCTACCGCTACGACATCGCGACGCGCAAGTCCACGCTCTTCCGCGCGCCGGAGATTCCCGGCTTCCGCCCCGCCGACTACGAGGTCAAGCAGGTCTTCTTCAACAGCAAGGACGGCACGCGCGTCCCCGCGTTCGTCGTCCACAAGAAGGGCTTGAAGCTCGACGGGCGCAACCCGACGCTGCTCTACGGCTACGGCGGCTTCAACGCGAGCACGACGCCGAACTTCAGCGCGCTGCGGCTGGCTCTGCTTGAGCAGGGCTTCGTCTACGTCTCGGCGAACATGCGCGGCGGCGGCGAGTACGGCGAGAAGTGGCACGAGGCCGGGACGAAGCTCAAGAAGCAGAACGTCTTCGACGACTTCATCGGCGCGGCCGAGTGGCTGATTGCCAACAAGTACACGTCGCCCGAACGGCTCGCCATCCACGGCGTCTCGAACGGCGGCCTGCTCGTCGGCGCGGTGGCGAACCAGCGGCCGGAACTCTTCAAGGTCGTCATCCAGCAGGCGGGCGTGATGGACATGCTGCGGTTCCACAAGTTCACCATCGGCTGGAACTGGGTCGCCGACTACGGCTCTTCGGACAACGAGGCCGAGTTCAAGGCGCTCTACGCCTACTCGCCGATTCACAACGTCAAGGCGGGGACGAAGTACCCGGCGACTCTCATCACGACGGCCGACCACGATGACCGCGTCGTCCCGGCGCACTCCTTCAAGTACGCGGCGGCCATGCAGGCGGCGCAGGCCGGAGACAACCCCGTCCTCATCCGCATCGACACCCGCTCCGGCCACGGCGCCAGCTCCACGACCAAGGCCATCGAGCAGAACGCAGACATCTACTCCTTCCTCATGTACAACCTCGGCGTCACGCCGAAGTGGGAGAAGGCAGTAGACAGTAGTCAGTAGCCCGAAGTCAGTAGGGAAAATGCAGGCGGCGCGGCTTTCATCGGTCGATGACAAGAGCCGCGCCGCCTGTTTTTCTACCGACTACCGACTACTGACTACTGTCTACTCTCTTCTGTTATCATTCCTGCGTTCTACGGCACCAAAACTTTCCGTGGGAGTTAGCCGTTGTCCGAGAAGCGACCGCTCACAGTCCTCTGCATCGCCACCTTCGAGAAGGGGCAGGAGTTCATGCGCGAGTGCAAGCGGCAGGGCTGCCGCGTCCTCGTCGTCACGATGGAGAAGCTGCGCGACGCCGACTGGCCGCGCGAGTCCGTGGACGAGTTCTTCTACCTGCCGCAGGGCTACAAGCTCGAAGACGTGACGAAGGGCGTGAGCTTCATCGCGCGCACGCGCGAGATCGACCGCGTCGTTCCGCTCGACGACTTCGACGTGGAGACGGCCGCCGCCCTGCGCGAGCACCTGCGCATCCCCGGCATGGGCGACACGACCGCCCGCTACTTCCGCGACAAGCTCGCCATGCGCGTCAAGGCGCGCGACCACGGCGTCCTCGTCCCCGAGTTCGTCCACGCGCTCAACAACGACCGCGTCCACGAGTTCACCAACCGCGTCGCGCCGCCCTGGGTCTTGAAGCCGCGCTCGGAGGCTTCGGCCGTCGGCATCAAGAAGATCGAGGCGGCCGAGAAGCTTTGGCCCCTCCTCGAAGAGCTGGGCGACCGCCAGTCCTTCTATCTCATCGAGCAGTTTATCCCCGGCGACATCTTTCACGTCGATTCCGTCGTCTGGCAGAACGAGATCCTGTTCACGGCCGTCAGCAAGTACGGCCAGCCGCCGATGACGGTCGCGCACGGCGGCGGGGTGTTTATGACGCGCACGGTCTCGCGCGAGTCGCCGGACGCGCAGGCGCTCGAAGCGCTCAACCAGGGATTGATTCGCACGCTCGGGCTCGTGCGCGGCGTGACGCACACAGAGTTCATCAAGGGCGGCGACGGCCGCTTCTACTTCCTTGAGACGGCGGCGCGCGTCGGCGGCGCCAACATCGCCGAGGTGGTCGAGGCCGCGCGCGGCGTCAACCTCTGGCGCGAGTGGGCGCGCATCGAGGTCGCGGGCGAGCACGGCCGCTACGAGCTGCCTCGTGTGCGCGAAGACTACGCCGGCATCGTCATCACGCTCGCGCGCCAGGAGTGGCCCGACACCTCCCGCTACGACGACCCCGAGGTCGTCTTCCGCCTGCACAAGCTCCACCACGTCGGCCTGCTTGTCGCCTCGCACGACCCCGCGCGCGTCGAACACCTCCTGCAAACTTACGCGCGCCGCTTCCTCGAAGACTACAGCGCCACGCTCCCGCCCGCTGACCGCGCGACGAGCTGAGGAGTTAAAGCGAACACGCCTATGCCCCGTGACCTTATTCGTGAATACCTGAGCTTCCTGCAAGTGGAGAAGGGGCTCTCGAAGAACTCTTTGGAGAGCTACCGGCGCGACCTCGGGCGTTTGAGGGCGGCGGCCGAGGCCGCGGGGCGCGAGCCGCACTTGTTGGGGAAGGCGGAGTTGACGCAGTTCGTGATGTCCATGAGCCGCGAAGGGCTGGCGCCGAAGTCCGTGGGGCGCGCGTTGAGCGCCGTGCGTGGCTTCTACCGCTTCCTCCTGCTCGACGGGCACGTCAAGGCCGACCCGACCGCGGACATCGCGGCGCCGCACGGCGGGCAGAAGCTCCCGCGGTTTTTGTCGCAGGCGGAGATGGAGAAGCTGCTGGGTGCGCCGGACACTTCGACGACCGAGGGGGGGCGCGACCGTGCGCTCGTCGAGGTGCTCTACGCGACGGGCCTGCGCGTCACCGAGTTGGTGACGCTGACGACGGCGAGCGTGGACGTGGACAGCGGCGTGCTCTTCTGCACAGGGAAGGGGAGCAAGCAGCGGCGCGTGCCCGTCGGCCGCTCTGCCCTGGAGTGGTTGCAGCGCTACCAGGCGGCGCGGCGCGTGCTGCTCGCGGGGCGCGAGTCGCCGCGGCTCTTCGTCGGCTACCTCGGCCGGCCGCTCCCGCGCCAGACCGTCTGGGCGATGCTCAAGCGCGCGGCCGAGCAGGCCGGCGGCGTGGGCGTGACGCCCCACGTCCTGCGCCACAGCTTCGCCACGCACCTGCTCGAACACGGCGCCGACACGCGCAGCGTCCAGGCCATGCTCGGCCACAGCGACCTCGCCACTACACAGATCTACACGCACGTCACCAGCGAGCGCATCCGCAGCGTCTACGAGAAGCATCACCCGAGGGCCAAAAGAGAGTAGACAGTTGTGCGGGGGCCCAAGGGAAAAAACCGGGCGGGGGGGGGGGGAGGCGGGTCTGGGGTGGCCCCCCCCCCCCGTGTGTCTCCCTCGTGGACCCCCACTACTGTCTATTGCTTTCCCTCAGATGCTCTTCAAACTCACGTTGCCGGAGGCGGAGGAGAGTTTGAGGGTGCGGGCGCCGCTGCCGAGCTGGCCTTCGGCGCGGGTGCCGGAGCCGTAACGGTCGTGCCTGACCTCAAGGGGGAAGTTCGTCTCGATGTCGCCGGAGGCGGTGGACATCGAGACGCGCGCGTTGACGCTCGAAGGGAGGCGGACGTTTACGTCGCCGCTGGCCGACGAGAAGCGCATGTCGCCGTCGCCGTCAACCCTCGTCAGCTCGACCTCCACGTCGCCGCTCGCGGTGCTGGCGTTGACCATCCCCGTGGCCTCCGCGACGCGCACGTTCCCGCTCGCCGAGGAAGCCTTGATCTCGCCGCCCACGCCGCGCAGCGTCACGTTGCCGCTCGCCGTCGAGAGGTGAACCCGGCCCGTGAAGCCCTCGGCCTTCACGTTGCCGCTGGCGGTCGAAATCTTTTCGAAATTGATGTTGCCCGAGCGCGGCACGCGCACTTCGAAGCGAACGCTCGCGTCGCAGTTGCAGTGGTTCGGGTACTTGGCACGCAGCACGACGCGCCCCTGTGTGCTCTCGTCCTCGACCTCTACCTGTTCACGGTCGCGCCCCTCCTTGTAAGCGCTGACGACGACCGCGCTCCCCTCGTAGCCCGTCAGGTTCACGTCCCCAGACACGTTGGCGATCTCGACCGACCCGCCCGCCTCAAGGTTGTAAGTCTTCTGGAAGTCCTGTGCGGAGGTCACAACCGCCGCCGCCACGCAGAGCACCAGAGCCCCCGCGAAGTTCAAAACAGTCCTGCGTCCCATCACTTTCACACTCCTCTCCTGTGGTGAAAACTCGAAACGAAACGTCTCTCGTTCGTGTAAACACCGCGGCCGGGAATTTTGTGGCAGGAAAAAAGTAGGCAGTAGTCAGTAGAAAGACAGATTTTCCTACTGGCTACTCAAACGCTTTGCCCCGCCGCGTAGCCGGAGGCCCAGGCCCATTGGAAGTTGTAGCCGCCGAGGTGGCCGGTCACGTCCACGACCTCGCCGATGAAATAGAGGCCGGGCGTCGTGCGCGATTCCATCGTTTTGGACGAAAGTTCGCCGGTCGAGACGCCGCCGCGCGTGACCTCCGCCTTCTGGAAGCCTTCGGTGCCCGCGGGCAGGATGCGCCAGTCGTGGAGCAGTGCGGCGACCCGCTCGACCTCCGCGTCCGTGAAGGCGCGCAGAGGGCGCGGCGGCGCGAACAGCTCGGCCCAGACCTGCGCGAAGCGCCTCGGCAAGTGCCGCGCGAGCGCCGTGTGCAGCTCCGCACCCGAAGCGCGCTTGCGTTCGAGCAGCGCGCGCGCGTCCTCGCCGGGCAGGAGGTCTACAGAGAGTGCCTGGCCGCGCGACCAGTAGGAGGAGATTTGCAGGACGGCCGGGCCGCTAAGCCCACGGTGCGTGACGAGGACGTTCTCGGCGAACTCCGCGCCGCCGCAGCGCACGACCGCGGGCACCGAGACGCCGCTCAAGGCTTGGAAGTTCGAGAGGTCGCGCGACGTGAGCGTGAGCGGCACGAGCGCCGGCTCCGGCTGCAAGACCTTGAGCCCGAACTGCCGCGCGAGCCGGTAGCCGAAGTCCGTCGCCCCCAGCTTCGGAATCGACAGCCCGCCGGTCGCCACGACCAAAGACTCCGACACGAACTCGCCCCGGCTCGTCTTAACCCGAAAGAGTTCGTCCTTCCTTACCCCATCGACGCGGCAGCCCGTGACGACGCGGACGCCTGCCGCCTCGCACTCTCCGAGCAGCATCTCGATAATCTGCCGCGAGCTTTCGTCGCAGAAGAGCTGGCCCAGCTTCTTCTCGTGGTAACGGATGCGGTGGCGCTCGACCAACGCGACGAAGTCGGCCGGCGTGTAGCGCGCCAGCGCCGACTTCGCGAAGTGCGGGTTGCGCGAGATAAAGTTGCCCGCGGCCGTGCCCGTGTTCGTGAAGTTGCAACGCCCGCCGCCCGAGATTTCAATCTTCCTTCCGACGCGTTCGTTGTGCTCAAGCAACAC
>CAXTSK010000119.1:0-10925 GCA_964246655.1 uncultured Pyrinomonadaceae bacterium | reverse complement strand
GGTTGAAGTAGACGGGCAGCGTCTCGCCGTAGCCGTAGGCGATGGGACTCTTGCGGTCGGCGAAGGTCGCGTTGTAGATGGAGCCGCGCGCCTGCAACTGCGTCGTGTCGCGCACCGCGACGCCCGAGACCATCCCGTAGTCGATGGGGATGCGCGCGTTGCTCGTCACCGCGACGAAGAGCCCGCCCTCCTCCACGAACCTTTGCAGGTTGTTCAAGCCGACGAGCCCCATCCCGCCGCGCATGTCGTCCGTCTGGTCGGGGGAGGTGCCGAAGTTGGGCGTCAGCTCCGACTGCTTCCAAGGTATCGGCTCGCCGCGCATCGGAAGCCCCTGCACGACCTGCTGCGCCGAAGCCCCGACCGGCGGGTAGATGATCACGTCGAAGCGCTGGCGAAGGTTCGGCGTGTCGCGCAAGACCTGGTCGGAGATGTACGTGTAGGGAATCTTGTAGCGGTCGAACTCGACGCGATACCAGCCCTCGTTCTGCGTGTTGATCCAACTGTGCACGATGGCGATGCGCGGCACGCTCATCTCGTGCGTCTTCACCGTCGGCGTCTGCGCGAACGCGTAGGCCGTCAGCCCCAGCTCCGTCACGGCCGCTTCCAACTTCTGACGTAAGTCGGACGGGTTGCCTTCGCTCTTGATGACGAACGAGCCTGCGTTGAACTGGCGTTCGCCGGACTTGAAGGACTCTTCGGCGGCGCTCATCTTCACGTCGCTCAGGCGGAAGCGGAGCGTGGCGAGCGTGTTGTCAGTGTTGTGGTTGATGACGAAGTTCGGGCCGGAACCCTCGACGCGCCCGCGCATCAACACGTCCGCCGCAATCAGCCTCATCGGCACTTGCAGGATGCTGCGGTCGGTCACGCGCACGGTCTTGATGTTGCGCATCGCGCCGAGCGTCCAGCCGGTGTCGTCGTAGGGGCGCGGGTCGCTGACGTTGTAGAACTGCGTGTCGAGCAACATGTCGGCCATGCGCGAGTAGGGCTGATCCATCCGCACGACGAAGGAGCCGGCCGGGAACTTCTGCTCGCCGACGTTGAAGTCGTTCTTCGCCGCGTGCACCTCGACGCCCATCAGGCGCAGGAGGTTGACGGCGTCCGCCGCTTCGACGGGCCGCGGGTCGTCCGCGGGCAGCACGTACGCGGCCGGCCCCTCGTTCGAAGCCTTCGCCACCGAGCGCTTGCCCTTCAAATAAAAGTTCTGGAGGAAGCGCTCCTTGTGCTCCGAGACGAAGTGCATGGCGAACAGGATCGCCGACTGCTGCATGTTGACGTTGTTGCGCAGCGACCACTTCACGCGCGGCTGCGGCGGGTTGGGCCTGTACCAGTCGCGCTGCGCCTCGGCCCTCACCGTCCGCTCCAACGTGTCCGCGCCGCCGTTGCCGAACGTCTCGTAAAAACGCCCGACGGCGTTGTGCCCGTTCGCGACGTAGAACATGTAGTTCGGCGCCCAGCCGTCGTAGAAGCCGTGCGTCCACACGCCGGGCACGCCCCGCTTCGTCATCTCTTCAATCTCGTGGTAGGCGAGGAGCTGCCACTCGTCCACGACTATCGGGTCGAGCCAAGCGTTGTAAGGCCCCGTCCCCGTCGAGGTGTAGAGGAACGGCACCGACTCGTGCAGGTCGTGGAGGATGGCCGGGTGCCATTCGAGGAAGGTCTTCATCATGTTGCGCGTGAGCGCGAGCGCCATCCCCAGGCCGTCGCGGTTGTTGTCGTGCGCGACGTACTTGCCCCAGTAGACGAGCGGCGGCACGGCCTTGTTCGGGTTGGCCGTGCGGTAGTTGTAGAGGTCAACCATCTTGTCGCGGCCGTCAACTTCGAGCGCGGGCGTGATGAGGACGACGACGTTCTTCCTGATGTCGCGGATGAACGGCGACTCCTCGACCGCGAGGCGGTAGGCCAGCTCCATCAGCATCTCGGGCGAGCCGGTCTCGGGCGAGTGGATGGAGCCCGAGGCCCAGTAGAAGACTTTGCCCTCGCCGACGAGCCGCTGCGCTTCCGCGTCGCTCAGGCCGCGCGGGTCTGCGAGGCGCGCGGTAATCTCCTTGTAGCGATTGAGGCGCGCGATTGACGCTTCGTCGCCGACGGCGACCAAGATTTGCTCGCGCCCCTCCTCACTCTGCTCCGGCGCGGTGAAGACTTTTACGCGCGGGGTCGTGCGTTCGAGTTCACGATAGTAGCGATAGAGGTCTTTCGTGTGCGTGAGCTTGCCCGGCGTGCCGACGACGTAGCCGAGCACCTTGTCGGGCGAGGGCACGCGCGGGTCGGCGGGCAGGTGGTCTACGAGTTCGGTCAGGAAGTATTTTTCGGTCGTGTACTCCCTGATCTTCGCCGCGTAAGTGTCGTCGGACTTCTGCTGCGCGAACGTCTGAAGGGCGAAGGCGCAGGTGAGCGCGAGCGCGCAGAAGAGTGGCCGGCCGGCGGGCTTGCCAAAGAGGTGCATCGTCTCCTCCGTAAGCTGTCTGCGGTGTCTTTGGGCGTGCGCCCCGCATGTTACGTGGACGTGCCGCTTGAGTAAAGCGCAGCCGGAGTCAGACACTCGCGGCGCCCCGAAGAGGGGTGTTACAATTTGCGCCCGACGATGAGCGCGCGCGGCAACGAGAACAACAACGGCATCAACGACCTGATGGTCGCCTCGTCGCGCGGCGACCTCTCGCGCGTCGAGTCGCTGCTGCGCGAGGGCGCCGACGTGAACGCGCACGACGCCTTCGGCCAGACGGCGCTGATGTACGCCGCCAGCGCCGGCCACCAGCCCGTCGCCGAGGAGTTGATCGACGCGGGCGCCGACGTGAACGCGCGCAACCGCAACAACAAGTCGGCCGCCGAGTTGGCCGACGCGCGCGGCCACGCCGCGCTTGCCGCGCTGCTCAAACACGCGCGACTCTTCCTCGCGGCGCGCGACGGCGACCTCGCCAAGCTCAACGAGCTGCTCGACTCGGGCGTGGACCCGAACGCGCTGCTGCGCGACGAGTGGACGGCGCTGATGATCGCCTCGCTCAACAACCACCCGCAGGTCGTCGCCGCGCTGCTGCGACGCGGCGCCTACGCCGACGCGCAGAACGCTACGGGCTGGACGGCGCTGATGATCGCCGAGCGCAAGGGGAACGCCGAGGTCGCGCGCCTGCTCAGGCACGGCAAGGTCGAGAAGCGGCTCCCGGCCATCATCGCCTCCGCGGCCGTGGGCTCCGGCGGGCAGGAGATCGACCTCGCAGAATTCCCCGAACAGAGCCCGTCCGACCTGCCGGAACAGCTCAAGGACTGACCGCACGCCGCCCGAAAGATGAAGCGACATCTCGCGAAAATTCTCGCCCTCGCCGCGGCGCTGCTGTGCTGCCCGTCTGTCGCCGCGGCGCAGGGCGAGCCATGCCGCTTGGAGCGCGCCGTCGCGCCCGACTACGGCGGCGTGATGCTCGGTATGAAGGCGGGGGAACTGGCGCGAATGTTCCCCGGCTCGGAGGATTTGCAGAAGGGGGCGCAGGGCGCGGGCGATTCTTCGAAGCCCTTCGTCGCGTCGCTCGGGGGGCTTGAGCTGGGCGTGCGCAAGGAGCAGTTCGGCGACGTGAACGAGCTGCTGCTCACCTTCCTCAACGGGACGCTCCACCGCATCGACGTGCGCTACCGGCAGCCGGTGCCCTGGCGCGAGGTGACGGAGTTCTCGGCGCAGGCGTCGAAGCGTCTTGCCGTCCCGGCGGACTCGTGGGGCGAGCCCGCGACGGACGCCGAGAAGCAGTCGCGCGTGCTCGACTGCCGCGGCTTCAGCGTCGTCGTGCGCATCGACAAAGGCGGCGGCGGCCCGAGCACGCTCAGCATCGTAGACACGGCCGCGGCGAAACAGGACTCGGGCGATGCAACGCCCGCGAAGGCGGAGCCGCCGGCCAGGAACAAGCGTGGGTCGCGTAAGAAACAGTGCGGCAAGTGTCCGCCGCCCGCGCCGGGTCAGACTGGAAAGGGGAGTAACAGGCGTTGAAGAACAGAGTCGTTAAGACGGAAGAGGAGTGGCGGCAGGCGCTCACGCCCGAGCAGTACCGCGTCGCGCGGCAGAAGGGGACGGAGCGGCCGTTCACGGGCGAGTACTACAGGAACAAGGACGCGGGGACGTACCTCTGCGCGGCCTGCGGCGCGGAGTTGTTCACTTCGGACGCGAAGTTCGACTCCGGCTGCGGCTGGCCCAGCTTCTACGAGCCGAAGGAGGGCGACAACGTCCGCACGCAGGTAGACACGAGTCACGGCATGATGCGCACCGAAGTCTTGTGCGGGACTTGCGACTCGCACCTCGGCCACGTCTTCGACGACGGCCCGCGCCCGACGGGCCTGCGCTATTGCATCAACTCCGTCGTGCTCAAGCTGAAGAAGCCGGGCGAAGAGTCTTCGGAAGAGACTTCATGAAAGTAAAACTCTCGACCTTCGTGCTCCTGCTCGCGCTGGCCCACGTCTGTGCGAGCTTCGCGGCGGCGCAGGCGACGGTCGAGGTCAAGCCTCTGGCCGCGCGCCTCGGCTACCCGGCGGACTCGAAGCTTTTAATCGTCCACGCCGACGACCTCGCCGCGGCCCACTCCGTCAACGCCGCGACCTTCAAGGCGTTCGAGAGCGGCCTCGTCAGCTCCGCGAGCGTCATGGTGCCGTGCCCCTGGCTGCCCGAGGTGGCGACCTACGCGCGTAGTCACCCCGACGCGGATTTGGGACTTCACCTCACGCTCACGAGCGAGTGGAAGACTTACCGTTGGGGCGGCGTCCTCTCTAAAGAGCGTGCGCCCTCGCTCTACGACCCGGACGGTTACCTGTACATCACCGAGGACGTGGCCGCCGCGCACATCGAAGTGCGCGAGGCCGAGGCCGAGATTCGCGCGCAGATCGAGCGGGCGCGCGCCTTTGGGATTAAGCCGACGCACCTCGACGCGCACATGCGCACGCTCTACACGACGCGCCCGCTCTTCGAGATGCTCCTGCGCGTCGCGCGCGAAGAGCGACTGCCCGTGATGGTCTCGCGCGAGTGGTTCGGGGAGGCGCCCTTCCTCCCCGCCGCGCTCGGCCCCGACGGCATCGTCGTCGAACGCGTCCTCGGCGCAGACCCCTCGGTTCGTCCCGAGCGCTGGGCCGAGTTCTACGCGGACATCGTTAAGAATCTGAAGCCGGGGGTGACGGAACTGATCGTCCACCTCGCCTACGACGACGAGGAGATGCGCGCCGTCGCGCTCGACCACCCCAACTGGGGCGCGGCGTGGCGGCAGCGCGACTTCGACTTCGTCACGAGCGACGCGTTCCGCCGGATGCTCAAGGAGCACAACGTCAAGCTCGTCACCTGGCGCGAGGTCGGCAAGCTGCTCGCGAAGTCCTGAAGATGGCCGAAAAGAAGAAGCGAAAGTTATCGCCGTCGCAGGCGTGGCGCGACGCGAAGGAGCTGATCTGGGCTCACCGCTCGCGTCTGGCGTTGGGGATGGCGCTGATGCTCGTCAACCGTCTGGTCGGGCTCGTGCTGCCGGCCAGCTCGAAGTACCTGGTTGACGAGGTCATCATCAAACACCGCGGCGAGCTGCTCATGACCATCGCGCTCGCGGCGGGCGGCGCGACCGTCGTGCAGGCCGTCACGTCATTCGCGCTCTCTCAAGTCCTGGGCGTCGCCGCGCAGCGCGCCATCACCGAGATGCGCAAGAGCGTGCAGGCGCACGTCGCGCGTCTGCCCGTGCGCTACTTCGACTCGACGCAGACCGGCGTCCTCATCTCGCGCGTGATGACCGACGCCGAAGGCATCCGCAACCTCGTCGGCACCGGGCTCGTGCAGCTCATCGGCGGGCTGGTGACGGCGCTCATCGGGCTGTGCGTGCTCTTCTACCTGAACTGGCGTCTGACCTCGATTACGCTCGTCGCGCTCGGCCTCTTCGGCGCGGTGATGTCCCTGGCCTTCTCGCGGCTGCGGCCGCTCTTCCGCGAGCGCGGCCAGATCAACGCCGAGGTGACCGGGAGACTCGCCGAATCTCTCGGCGGCATACGCATCGTCAAAGCCTACTCGGCCGAGCGGCGCGAGATTTTGACGTTCGCGCGTGGGGCGCATCGCCTGTTCCGCAACGTGGCGCGCTCGATGACGGGCGTCTCCGCCGTGACGGGCTTCTCGACCATCATCGTCGGCGGCATCGGCGTCGTCCTCACGCTCGTCGGCGGCCGCGCCGTGCTCGCCGGGCAGATGACGCTCGGCGACTTCTTCATGTACATCTTCTTCACCGCGCTCGTCGCCGCGCCCCTCGTCGAGATCGCCTCCATCGGGACGCAGATCACGGAAGCCTTCGCCGGCCTCGACCGCATCCGCGAGATCAAGCGCATGGCGACCGAGGACGAGGGCGAGGAAGGCCGAGCGCCTTTAGGCGAGGTCGCAGGCGAGATAGCTTTCGAGGATGTGACCTTCGAGTACGAGGAGGGCGCGCCCGTCCTGCGCGGCGTCTCCTTCCGCGCGCCCGCGGGGACGACGACCGCACTCGTCGGCTCAAGCGGGTCGGGCAAGAGCACGCTCATCGGTCTGGTGATGGCCTTCAACCGCCCGCTCGCGGGGCGCGTGCTGGTTGACGGGCGCGACCTCGCGACGGTTCGCTTGAGAGACTACCGCGAACAGCTCGGCGCCGTCTTGCAGGACAACTTCCTCTTCGACGGCACCATCTCCGACAACATCGCCTTCTCGAACCCGCACGCGACACGCGACGAGATCGAGGCCGCCGCGCGCGTCGCGCACTGCGACGAGTTCGTCCGCGGCTTCGCCGACGGCTACGACACCGTGGTCGGCGAGCGCGGCGTCAAACTCTCGGGCGGTCAGCGGCAGCGCGTCGCCATCGCGCGGGCTATCTTGGCCGGGCCGAAGATTCTGATTCTCGACGAGGCCACGTCGAGTTTGGATAGCGAGAGCGAGGCGTTGATACAGGACGGGCTGCAAACGCTCAGGCGCGGGCGCACGACCTTCGTCATCGCGCACCGCCTCTCGACCATCCGCAGCGCCGACCAGATACTCGTCCTCGAAGAGGGGCAGATCGTCGAGCACGGCACGCACGCGGAGCTGCTCGCCGCGGGCGGGCGCTACCGGCAGCTCTACGACAAGCAGTATCACTTCGAGCGCAACCAGTTCATCAACCCCGGCGAGGACTTCACGCCCGAGCCGCCGAAGCAGGTCTCCGCGCCCCCCGTGCCGACGAACCTTTAAGGAGAGACGAACGTGGCCGAGCCCCCACAGTCTTACGAGAACCACACGCGCTGGCACGCGCCCTACCACTTCTTCGTGGCCCCCGTGCTGCTGACGAACGTCGTCATCTGCGTCGTCCAACTCGTACGCGACCCCGGCCTCGAACGCGGCTGGTCGCTCGTCGTCTCGCTCGCGTTGTTAGTACTGGGCGCGCTCGTCCGCCTCTACCCACTTAAGGCGCAGGACAGAATCATCCGTCTCGAAGAGAGCCTGCGTTACTACCAACTCCTGCCCGAAGAACTCGCGCAACGCGCCGCGTCGCTCACGTCCGCGCAGACGGTCGCGCTGCGCTTCGCGCCGGACGAGGAGTTGGAAGGGCTCGTCCGCGAGGTGCTCGAAGGCCGCCTCACGAAGCCCGGCGAGATCAAGCGCGCCGTCAAGAACTGGCGCGCCGACACCTTGAGGGTCTGAAGCATGTTCGTCGGGAAGGTCAAAGAGGTCTGGCGGTATCCTTTGAAGTCGATGGCGGGCGAGCGGCTCTCGACGGCGGTCGTCGGCGCGCGAGGGCTTTGGGGCGACCGCGGTTGGGCCTTGCGCGACGAGGCGGCGGGCGAGATTCGCGGCGCGAAGATCAGTCCCAAGCTCATGCTCTGCGCCGCGCGTTATAGAGAAGAGCCAGCGGCCGAGGGCGCGCCGCCGCACGCGGACATCACGCTCCCTGACGGCACGGAGACCTCGACGGACGACCCGAAGATTAACGAGCTGTTGTCGGAACTGCTCGGGCGCAGGGTCACGCTCTGGCCGCTGCGCCCCGCGAGCGACCGCGCGCACTACCGGCGCGCGATTCCCGCGGCGCGCGTCGTCGGCCTCTTCAGCCGCTCGCGCAACTTCCGCCGTCTCGCGATAGGCGCGATGCGGCTCGCGGGAAAGGATAAAGAGCTGCGCGAAGACTTCGGCCGCGAGCCGGGCGAGCCTCTGCCTGACCTCTCGCTGCTGCCAGCCGAAATCTTCGAGTTCACCTCGCCGCCCGGCACGTACTTCGACGCCTTCCCCGTCCATTTGATTACGAGCGCCTCGCTCGCGGCGATGTCACGTCACGCGCCCGAAACGGCTTGGGACGCGCGCCGCTTCCGACCGAACTTCCTGATTGAAACGTCGGAAGGCGTCGAAGGTTTAGTGGAGTCGAGTTGGGGCGCTCGCACCTTGCGCGTCGGTGGGCTGACGCTCAAGTGCGAGATGCCCGCGCCGCGTTGCAGCATGACCATTCAGGCGCAGGAGAACCTTCCGAAAGACCCGCGCGTGCTGCGCACGATAGTCAAAGAGGCCGGGCAGAACCTCGGCCTCTACGCCAGCGTCGAGTCCGCCGGGCGCGTCTCAGTCGGCGACGAAGTCGAGCTACTCTAAGCCGCCTTCAGGCGTCTAAGGGTGATGAGTCAATTAAGCAAGATTCCTTTCTCCGTCCTCGACCTCGCGCCCGTGCCCGAAGGCTCGGGCGTGGCCGACTCTTTCCGCAACACGTTAGAGCTGGCGCGCCGCGTCGAAGCGCTCGGGTACAAGCGCTTCTGGCTGGCCGAGCACCACAACATGCGCGGCATCGCCAGCTCCGCGACCGCCGTGCTCATCGGCCACGTCGCGGGCGGTACACGGACGATCCGCGTCGGCTCCGGCGGCGTGATGCTGCCGAACCACTCGCCGCTCGTCGTCGCCGAGCAGTTCGGCACGCTCGAAGCGCTCTATCCCGGCCGCATCGACCTCGGGCTCGGCCGCGCGCCCGGCACCGACCAGCTCACGATGCGCGCGCTGCGCCGAAACTTCGCGGCCGCGAACGAAGACTTCCCGCGCGACGTGGCCGAACTGCGCGCGTACTTCGCGCCCTCGCGCCCCGGACAGTTGGTGTCGGCCGTGCCCGGCGAGGGGTTGCGTGTGCCTCTGTGGCTTCTCGGGTCGAGCCTCTACAGCGCGCAGCTTGCGGCAGAGTTGGGGCTGCCCTTCGGCTTCGCCTCGCACTTCGCGCCCGACTACCTTCTGCACGCGCTCGAAGTCTACCGAGAGAACTTCCGCCCTTCCGAAGAGTTGAAGGAGCCGTACGCGCTGGCGTGCCTCAACGTCTTCGCGGCCGAGACCGACGAGGAGGCGCGCCGACTCTTCACCTCGCTCCAACTGGCCTTTATCAACCTGCGCCGCGGCCGACCCGGCAAGCTGCCGCCGCCGTTGGACAAAGCCACGCTCGAAGGCTTCGCGTCCGAGATGGAGCTGGCCGGCGTCGAGCACGCGCTCCGCTACACGGTCGTCGGCTCGGCCGAGACGGTCAGACGCGGGCTCGAAGCCTTCGCCGAGTTGACGCGCGCGGACGAGCTGATGCTGACCTCGCAAATCCACGAACAAGCGGCACGCCTGCGCTCCTTCGAGATCGTCGCGGCGCTGCGCGAACGCGCGGCCGCCAACGTGTCGTGAGGCGCGCGCCACACTCCCGCGAAGAAGCTCTCATGTGAAAGGGGTAAAATGTCGTTATGATTAAGACAGACGGATACGCCGCGCCGACCGCTGGCGCGGCGCTTGAGCCATTCTCGTTCCAACGCCGCGACGTGGGCGCGCGCGACATACTCATCGACATTCAATACTGCGGCGTCTGCCACTCCGACATCCACCAGGTGCGCGACGAGTGGGGCGGCTCCATCTACCCGATGGTGCCCGGCCACGAGATCGTCGGCCGCGTCTCGCGCACGGGCGCCGAGGTCTCGAAGTTCAAGGAGGGCGACCTCGCGGGCGTCGGCTGCTTCGTGGACTCCTGCCGCACTTGCCGCAACTGCCGCGACGGCGAGGAGCAGTACTGCGAGAACCACCTCGTCTCGACCTACAACGGCACCGAGAAGGACGAGAAGACGCCGACCTACGGCGGCTACTCGACGAAGATTGTCATTGATGAAGATTACGCCCTGCGCATCCCCGAAGGGATTCCGCTCCCGAACGCGGCGCCGCTCCTCTGCGCGGGGATTACGACCTACTCGCCTCTGCGCCGCTTCAAGGTGAGTGAGGGGCAGAGGGTCGGCGTCGTGGGCCTCGGCGGTCTGGGGCACATGGGCGTGAAGCTCGCCGCCTCGATGGGCGCGCGCGTGACGGTCTTCAGCACGTCGCCCAACAAGGAGCAGGACGCGCGGAGTTTAGGCGCGCACGACTTCGTCGTCACGCGCGAGCCGGGTTGGTCGGAAGTGCTCAAGGGACAGTACGACTTCGTGCTCGACTGTGTCTCGGCGAATCACGACATCAACTTGTACCTGAACCTCCTGCGGCGCGAGGGCGCGCTCGCGCTCGTCGGCGCGCCGGAGAAGCCTCTGGAGACGGCCGCCTTCTCGCTCATCACCAACGGCCGCTCGCTCGCCGGCTCCATGATCGGCGGCATCCGCGAGACGCAGGAGATGCTCGACTACTGCGCCGAGAAGAACATCTCCTCCGACATCGAGCTGATCCCGATTCAGAAGATCGAAGAAGCCTACGACCGCACCGTCAAAGGCGACGTGCGCTACCGCTTCGTCATCGACATCGCGTCGCTCGACGGGAAGTAGACAGTAGACAGTAGTCAGTAGAAATAAATAAGCGGCGCGTCCTAAGTCTTCAGGCCGGGCGCGCCGCTTTGTCTTCCTACTGTCTACTCTTACGACGCGACGACGTAGCCCTGTAAGTCTGAGACGGCCGCGAGCAGCTCGTTGGGGTTGAAGGGCTTGGCGATGTGGAGCTGGTAGCCGGCGGCGAGCGCGCGGCCGCGGTC
>CAXTSK010000118.1:0-10948 GCA_964246655.1 uncultured Pyrinomonadaceae bacterium | reverse complement strand
GTGGACGCATAATATATACGACCCGCGCGCGCGTCAACACAAATTTTGTGACGTTCGCATTCATGAAAAAAATCCACCGCCGCGGCATGGGCGCGGCGGCAAAAATACATGTTTACGATTTAGGATTTAGGATTTAGGATTCACCGACATGGATCAACTACTGACGCAGTTCCTCGAACACCTACGCTACGAGCGCAACGTGAGCGAGCACACGCTCAGGAACTACGCCATCGACCTCGGCCAGTTCCTCGAACATCTCGCGCCGGCCGACCCCGCGACGGGCGTGCGCCGTGAGTTGGACGTGAAAGAGATCGACCACATCACCATCCGCGAGTGGCTCTCGGCGCTGCACGACGCGCAGAAGAAAAAGTCGTCCATCGCGCGGAAACTCGCGGCGCTCAGAACCTTCTTCCAGTTCCTCATCCGCGAGGGGGCGGTCGAGGCCAACCCGGCGAAACTCGTCTCGACGCCGCGCCTTGAGAAGAAGCTCCCGAACCACCTCTCCGTCGAGGACGCCGTCCGCTTCATCGAGACGCCGGACGAAACGACCGACCTCGGCAGGCGCGACCGCGCTATCTTAGAGATGCTCTACGGGACGGGCGTGCGCGTCTCCGAGCTGGTCAAGCTCGGCATGCGCGACATAGATTTCCGGGGCAGGACGATCAGGGTCAAAGGCAAGCGGCGCAAGGAGCGCGTCGTGCCCTTCGGCGAGCCCGCGCTCCACGCCCTGATGCGGTATCTGACCGAGGTGCGCCCCGTCTTCCTCAACCACGCCCCCGTCGCGGAGCGAGACGAGGCGGCCGTCTTCCTCAACTACCAGGGCACGCGCATCACCACGCGCTCGGTCGGCCGCATGGTGGACAAGTACATCAAAATCTGCGCGGGCATCCACGACATCAGCCCGCACAGCCTGCGCCACTCCTTCGCCACGCACCTCCTCGACAGCGGCGCCGACCTGCGCGACATACAGGAACTCCTCGGCCACGCGCGCCTCTCCACCACCCAAATCTACACGCACGTCTCCATGGAGAAGCTCATCGAGGTCTACGACAAAGCGCACCCCAAAGCCTGAAGGCCGTAAATAGTAAATGGTGAATGGTGAATGGAAAGACGCGCGTCCTTCCATTCACCATTTACTATTTACTGATTTTAAAGCGTGGCGTGCTCGTCCTCTCCCGAAGACTGCTCGATGATGGTCTGGCACTCGGCGTCGTAGCGGGCGGTGGGGAGGGCGTCGAGGCGGCGTTCGGGGATGTCCTTGCCGCAGCGCGCGCAGACGCCGTAGCTACCCTCATCGATGCGCAGCAGCGCTTGGTCGATGTCGGCGACGGCCTGCGAGGCGCGCTCGCTCAAACGATACTCGATCTCCTGGCTCACGTCCTTGACCGATTGGTCGGCCACGTCCTTGACGCCGTCGTCGTTGGCCGCGAACTCCAAAGCGTCGTTCTGATTCCCGCGCGCCGCCTCGCTCTGCTGCCGCAACTGTTCGAGCAGCACCGTGCGATAGTGGTCAACTCTCTTCTCGTCCATCACTTCTCCTTGATGCCTCGGATAAAAGATTTTTGGGAGCGCGGATTATAACCCAACTCGCTCATAATACAGAAAAGGCATTAACCACAGAGACACAGAGGCACAGCTTAATGCATTAAGCTGTGCCTCTGTGTCTCTGTGGTTAAAATTTGTCGTGGTGCCGGGCGTCTTCAGAATCTTGCGGTCAGGCCGACGCGCAGAGCGCGCGGGGAGCCGGGCGAGATGTTGGTGTTGCTGTCGGCGTTCGAGAAATACCTCCGGTCGAAGAGATTCTCGACGTTACCCTGAAGTCGCCAGCTCTCGTTGAAGGAGTAGAAGACGGCGGCGTCCGCTCTCGTGTAGCCCGGCAGGACGACGGTGTTATCGACCGCGACGAACGAGTCGGAGCGCGAGATGATGCCGAGGCCCGCGCCCAGCCTCCGGTTGAACTGATACTTGTTCCAGAGCGACAGCGTGTGGTGCGGTACCTGCCCGACCTGACGGCCTGCGACGGCCGCCGCGGTCGCGGTCGTGATGAAAGCGTCCTGGTAGGAGTAGCCGCCGGCGACGCTCCAGTCGCGCGTGACGGCGCCGCTCATGCCGACCTCGAAGCCGTTGGTGCGCTGGCTGCCGGTCTGGATGATGGCCGCGGGGTTGTTCGGGTCAACCGACCTCGTGTTCGTGCGGTTCAGACGGTAGAGCGCCGAGGTCAAAGAAAGGTAGCGCCGCACGTCCCACTTGACGCCGACCTCGTAGTTGGTGAACTTCTCGGGCTTGACCTGCTGCGTGATCGTCGTCAGGGAAGAGAACTGGTCGCCCGAGCTGGGCAGGTGCGAGACGCTGTAGCTGCCGTAGAGCGAAAGCTCCGTGACCGGCTTGATGACGAGCCCGACGCGCGGCGAGACGAGGTTGTCGATGCGCCGCAGGTTGTCGCCGTTGCGGTTGTTGTGGAAGCGCAGGTCGAAGTGGTCGTAACGAAGGCCGACGATTAACTGCGCGTAGCGCGAAAGCTCCAACTGATCCTGCACGTACGCCGCGGCGAGGTTGGTCTTGAGGTGGTTGTCCGCGTCGGTCGCGCTCTGGCGGTAAGTGACCGGCGTGTTGATGGTCGGGTTGTCGAAGGGCACCTGGACGGAGGTGCTCGTGTTGTTGAAGAAGCCCGTGTTGCGGAAGTTGTCTGTGAGCTGGCGCCCCAGCTCGAAGCCGCCGAGGAGCGTGTGCCGGACGCGCCCGGTCGAGGCGGCATAGGTCAGGTCGGTCTGGCTGAAAAGGTTCTTGCGGCGGGTGGCGTTGTTGTAGGCGGTGATTGTGACCAGCGTCCCCGTCGCGTTCGTCGCGCCCGGCACGTAGTTCTGATAGCCGCGGTCGTAGTCGCCGTAGGTCGTCCGGTTGTGAATGCTCAGACGGCCGACCTGTTGGTCGAACGTGCCCGAAAGGATGTTCACGTCCGAGCGTACGTTGCTGTCGTCGGGGTTGCCGTAGAAGGTCTCGACGGGCACGTCGGCCGGCCTGCCCTGGAAAGAGGTGATGCCGCGGTCGGCCGTGCGCCGGTCGCGCGCGAACTCGTAGCCGATGGTGAACCTGGTCGTCTGTCTCGGGGTGAAGGTGAACGTCGGGTTGAAGGCCGTGCGGTTCAGGTTGACGAAACGGCGAAAACTGTCCGAGTTCTCGTAGACGCCGTTGAGGCGGAAGGCCACCTTCTCGCCTAAAGGCTGCGCGAAGTCGCCCGCGACGCGCCGATTGTAGAAGGAGCCGCCGGTCAAATTTATCTCGCGCGTCTTGGAGAAGTCGGCCTCCTTGGTCACGCGGTTGATGACGCCGCCCCCGCCGCCGCGGCCGAAGATGAGGGCGTTCGGGCCTTTCAGAGTCTCAAGGCGTTCGAGGTTATAGAGGTCTCGGTAGTACTGCACGTCGTCGCGGACGCCGTTGAGGAAGAAGTCGGCGCTGGTGCTCTGGCCGCGGATGATGACCTGGTCGCGGTTGTTCTCGCCCTGGTGGACGGAGAGGCCGGGCGTGTAGCGCACCACGTCGGCGATGCTCTGCATCTGCTGGTCGCGCACCTGCTCTTTCGTGACGACGGCGACCGACTGCGGCACGTCGCGCAGCACCGTCAGCGTCTTGGTCGCGCTGCCGATCACGTCCGTCTGGTAACCGCCGCCTGTGCTGAAGACCGTCACGCTGCCGTCCACCCCCGCGACCTGCAACTTCACTTCTAACGAAGTGCCGCCGTCCTGACTCACATTCACCGCCTGCGAAGCTTCGGAGAAGCCTCCGGCGGAAACCTTCACGACGTACTCGCCCGGCACGACGGCTAGCACGAACTCGCCGTTCTGGTCAGTCGTCGCGGAGTAGACGGCCGCGCGGCCCTTAGCCTCGGCCGTGACCTGTGCGCCGGAGACCGCCGCCCCGTTCGGGTCGAGCACCCTCCCGCGGAGCGAGAGCTGTGCGGCCATCCCGGCGAGTGCGGTCGAAGGGCAGGCGAGCAATAAGAGAAGAAAGAGTTGAAGCAGACGGCTCGGGGTATATGGGCGTTGCATGGTGGTTCCTTTCGCATGTGTGATACGGCTACCTCCGGCACCATCTCGACGCGCCGCGTAGGGCATACGCAGCTTGTTCGTCCGTGGACGTTGAGCGGTGTGAGTCGATGTCGGAGGGTCGCCAGCCATACCGGGATGACCTTCACGTTGAAAGTTGTGGCTGACTGACCGTAGAATGCGGGCGGGTCGCCAGCCGCCAAGGTTGTCGGCCGGGCTCGCGCGGTCGGTTCTGCCAGGGACACAGCCGCGCGGGCTCCTCTTTTTAGGACTGCCTGTTTGAAGGCGAAGAAGTCGAAAGAGCTTGAAGGACAAAATTGAAATCCGTTTTCAATTTCACCGGAAGTATATGCCTCTGTCGCGGAGCATGTCAACAGGCAGTTTTCGTCGCCGCGCTAACCCGGACGTGTTTACTTGTCTGAGCCGCCGCAGAGGAGTTCGGCGGCGAGGAGCGGGATGGTCAACTCGTGATGTCCGGTGACGGAGAAGCCGCGGCCGGCGCCGCCGCTGGTGGGGCGTCGGACGACGTTGGTGAGCGGGCGGTAGGACTGTATGAAGTCGAAGTTGGCCGTCGTGAAGTCTTCGAGCGCGTGGCCGAGGTTGCGCACGAGCGTGACGCACTTGAGGAAGACCTCGGGCAGGATGACGGCCGAGCCGACGTTGAGGTAGACGCCGCCGCCGCTCATGCGGCGCACAAGCTCCGAGAGCAGACGGAAGTCCGTGTGCGTCGCGGCGCCCAACGCCGCGCCGTCGGCCTGCGGGTGGAAGTGCGCGATGTCCGTCCCGATGGCGACGTGCGCGGTGAAGGGGACGCGAGAACTGTAAGCCGCGCAGAGCAATGAAAGCTCGGCGTGCTTCGGCTCCGACTCGACGAGCAAACGCCCGAGCGCTTCACCGAGGCCCACGCCGTCCTTCGCGGCGAGACGCGCGGCCTCGTTCAATAACTTTCCCGTCTCGTCGGCCGCGCCGAAGGCGCCCGCGCCGAGCGTCGCGTCCACGTCCTCCGAGGTCGAGCCGACCAGAGCCACCTCCGCGTCGTGGACGAGGACGGAGCCGTTGGCCGCAACGCCTGTGACGAACCCACGGCGCATGAGGTCGATGATGAGCGGCGCGAGGCCCGTCTTAACGACGTGCCCGCCGATGCCCCAGACGACGGGCTTCCCCAACTCACGCGCGCGCCGCATCCGCGCGGCCACCTCGCGGATCGACTGCACGGCCAGGATGTTCGGGAGCGACGAGAGGAAGTCGCTCAAGGAAGCGTCCTCGCCGAACGGGCGGGCGAAGTCTTCCACGGTAACCTTGCTCGGCCGCGACGCCAAAGGGTACGTGCTCACGCCTTCGAGCCCGAGCGGCTTGATGTCTTCATAGATAGACACTTGTTTGCGGCGCTCCTTTAAGTGCTCGGAAAAATTAACATGGACGGACAGGATTTACAGGATAAGGATTTGAGATTGGAAATTTCAAAATTTGAAATCCTTAAACTCAAATCATAGTCATCCTGTTAAGCCGCGTCCTTACGCTTGCCGCGGGCGGGGGGCTTGGCGGGCGCGTGGTCGTTACCGGTGCTGTTGGAGACGTGGCCGTTGAGGACGGGGCGGAGGGCGTGGCCGGTGTGGGACTTTCTGATTTTGGCGACCTCTTCGGGGGTGCCGCTGGCGACGACGCGGCCGCCGCCGCCGCCGCCCTCGGGGCCGAGGTCTACGATGTGGTCGGCGGACTTGATAACGTCGAGGTTGTGCTCGATGACGATGACGGTGTTGCCGAGCGAGACGAGGCGCTGCAACACGTCGAGCAGCTTGTGCACGTCTGCGAAGTGGAGCCCCGTCGTCGGCTCGTCGAGGATGTAGATGGTGCGGCCGGTGGCGCGCTTTGAAAGCTCGCGCGCGAGCTTGATGCGTTGCGCCTCGCCGCCCGAAAGAGTAGTCGCAGACTGGCCGAGCTTAATGTAGCCGAGTCCGACATCGAGTAAGGTTTGGAGCTTCTGCTTGATCTGCGGGATGTTCTCAAGCAGCGGCATCGCCTCTTCGATGGTCGTGTCCAGAAGGTCGGCGATGGACTTGCCCTTGTACTTGACCGACATCGTCTCGCGGTTGTAGCGCGCGCCGCGGCACACGTCGCACAGCACGTACACGTCGGGCAGGAAGTTCATCTCGATGCGCTTCATGCCGTCGCCCTCGCAAGCCTCGCAGCGCCCGCCCTTGACGTTGAAGCTGAAGCGGCCGGGCTTGTAGCCGCGCTCGCGCGACTCGGGCAGCATCGCGTACAACTCGCGGATGGGCGTGAACAGACCCGTGTAGGTCGCGGGGTTCGAGCGCGGCGTGCGGCCGATGGGCGACTGGTCAATCTCGATGCACTTGTCTACGTGTTCAAGACCTTCAATTGAGTCGTGCTCGCCCGGCTCTTCGAGCGAGCCGTAGAGGTGGCGCGCGAGCGCTCGATAAAGAATGTCATCGACGAGCGTGGACTTGCCCGAGCCCGAGACGCCCGTGACGACCGTGAGCAGGCCGAGCGGGAAGGTAGCGTCGATGGACTTGAGGTTGTTGGCGCGCGCGCCGCGGACGGTGACGGCTTTGCCGTTGGGCGCGCGTCGCTGGCGCGGCACCTCGATGGCGAGCTTGCCGCAGATGTACTGGCCCGTGATGGAAGCCTCGTTGCACGCGACCTCGTCGGGCGTGCCCGCGGCGACGACCTCGCCGCCGTGCGCGCCGGCCGCGGGGCCGAGGTCTACGACGTAGTCGGCGCGGCGAATGGTCTCCTCGTCGTGCTCGACGACGAGCACGGTGTTGCCGAGGTCGCGCAAGGCCGAGAGTGTTTCGAGAAGCTTCTGGTTGTCGCGCGGGTGCAGTCCGATGGAAGGCTCGTCTAAAACGTAGAGCACGCCTCTCAACTGCGAACCGATCTGCGTGGCGAGGCGGATGCGCTGGCCCTCGCCGCCGGAGAGCGTGGCCGAGGCCCGGTCGAGCGTGAGGTAGCCGAGGCCGACCTTGTCGAGGAAGCGGAGGCGGTTGCGTATCTCGCGCAGGACGAGTCCGGCGATCTGCGCCTCGCGCTCGTTGAGTTTGAGCGAGTCGAAGGCGGCGACCGATTCTTCAATCGGGAGCGCGGTGTACTCGGCGATGCCGAGGGCGCCGACGCGGACGGCGAGCGATTCGGGCTGAAGGCGCTGACCCTGACAGTCGGAACATTCGACCGGCGAGACGAGTTCTTCAATCACTTCGCGCACGCGTTCGCTCGGCGCGTCGTGCATCTGGTCGTTGAGGTAGCGGACGGCGCCCTTCCAATCGCTCTCGTACTTGTAGAGGCCGTGGCGGAAGGTGAGTTGCCCCTCGACGCCGTAGAAGAAGGCGTCGCGCACCTGCCGCGGGAGTTCGGCGAACGGGAGCTGCGGGTCGGCCTCGAAGTGTTCGATGACGGCGAGGAGCGCGCTCTTCAAATAAGCCCCGCCCTGCTTGTAGATCGAGGAGAGTTTGAAGAAGAGCTTGTCGGCGCGCTCGGTCGCGTCGGGGACGATCTTCGCCGGGTCTACCTCTAAAACCGTCCCGAGGCCGTGGCAGCGCTTGCACGCGCCGTAGACCGAGTTGAAGGAGAAGGAGCGCGGCTCCAAAGGCGGCACGTTGATGCCGCAGTTGACGCAGGCCATCCGCTCCGAATAGAGCTTCTCCTCGCCGTCCACAACGGAGATGAGGACGGCGCCGCCGGTTAACTTGAGGGCCGTGCGGACGGACTCGGTCAGGCGCTCGCCGATGCCCTGCTTGATAAGCAGTCTATCGACGACGGCTTCGATGGTGTGGTTGCGCCGCTTGTCGAGCTTTATCTCTTCGTCGAGCGAGACCAACTCGCCGTCAACGCGCGCGCGCAGAAAACCGTCCTTCTGAAGCTTCTCAAGCTCCTTCTTGAACTCGCCCTTGCGGCCGCGCACCACCGGCGCGAGCACCATCACGCGCTCGCCCTCGGGCAGTGAGAGAACGCTGTGGACGATCTGCTCGACCGACTGGCGCGTGATGGGCGCGCCGCAGATGTGGCAGTGCGGCTGGCCGACGGAGGAGAAGAGAAGGCGCAGGTAGTCGTAGACCTCGGTCACCGTGCCGACCGTCGAGCGCGGGCTGCGCGAGACCGTCTTCTGCTCGATGGAGATGGCGGGCGAGAGTCCGTCAACCGAGTCCACGTCGGGACGTTCGAGTTGGTCGAGGAACTGGCGCGCGTAAGCCGACAGGGACTCGACGTAGCGGCGCTGCCCCTCGGCATAGATCGTGTCGAAGGCGAGGGAGCTTTTGCCGGAGCCCGAGAGGCCGGTGATGACCGTCAGGCTGTCGCGCGGGATCACGACGCTGATGTCCTTCAGGTTGTGCTGGCGCGCGCCGCGCACCGTGATACGGTCAATTGCCATTGCCTGAAATCATCCGCGCGCACTACAGAGGAGAATCTTAAGCGGTGCGGAAACGACCATTTTAGACGACCGCACGCGAGCCCGCAAGCGTGCCTGTCTTGACACCCCTCGGCGCGGCTCCTAAACTTCGCGCCGTAGCGAAACGCCAACGTTTGAGCCGACGACGAACGGGACGAGAAGAAAGCAGGGAGCGACGTGCTGAATCTTCCTAACGCACTGACTTTGTCGCGCATCTTCGTCGTGCCGCTGCTGGTCGTCGTGCTGCTCACGCCGTTTTCGGAGAACTGGTTCGGCGTCCAGCGCCACATCCTCGGCGTCGCGCTCTTCCTCGGCGCCTCCTTCACAGACTTCCTCGACGGGCGCATCGCGCGCAGCCGCCAGCAGATTTCGCGCTTCGGCACCCTGCTCGACCCCATCGCCGACAAGTTGCTCATCAGCGCCGCGCTCATCTCGCTTGTCGAGAATCGTCTGGCGCCGGCCTGGGCCGTCTGCATCATCGTCGGGCGCGAGTTCGCCGTGTCGGGGTTGAGGAGCGTGGCGGCGGCCGACGGCATCGTCATCTCCGCGTCGCGGATGGGGAAGTTCAAGATGGCGGCGCAGGTCTTGGCCGTCGCGCTGCTCATCGCTTCGAGCACGGCGGGCGAGCCTCCGGTGGCGAACTTCGGCCACGCCTTCCCGGCGATACAGTTCTGGACGGTGCCCGAGTTGCGCGAGGCGTTGCGGCACTTCTTCGGCGCGGGCGTGGTGACGGGGACGGATTGGCAGGTGCTCCTCTACACGATGGGGCGCGCGACGCTCTGGGCCGTCGTGCTGCTGGCGTGCCTGTCGATGTACGAGTACTTCAGCGCCTTCTATCGCGACGCAGTCGGGCGTTCCAACGCCGAGCGCGCGCGGGCGAACGCCGCCCTCCCGCAAGCGGCGCGCACGCGGCAGGGCTGAGTGTGCGTGAAAAGTTCGAGGCCGCGAGTCTTCGTAAGAGTCGAGCGGCGGGTCGTCCTCCGTCGCCGGCGTCATGCCGACGCGCGCGCGAATCACTCCATCGCTCGAAGAGAAGAACGAACGCCTCCCGACTTCGGCCCTGACGGGCGTCGCGGTCACCTCGAAGTCGTTGCCGTAGTTGACGACGGTAAAGTGGTAGCTGTTCTTGACGCCGCTCAGAAGCTCCGGCTCGACGAGATTATTCTTGACAAGGTCGGCCAACTCGCCGAACTCGCCGTCGCCATATTGGGCACTGTACGTCGCTTCCGCGGCCGTAATGACGCGGATGGTTCTGAGCGCGGACGCCTCGTTGGCCGCCCGGCGGGCGGCGAGCAGGTTCGGGATGGCGATGGCGGCGATGATGCCGATGGGGACTAACATGACCAGCCCGCCGATGTTCAGGACGAGGCCCGCGATGGCAACTCCCTTGCCGCCGTACCTGGCGGGCTCGCGTTTCTGCCGATTCAGCGCGACCACCCCGAGCACCGTGCCCACAATCGAGCCGATCAGGAATATGCCGAACGTGAAGAAGCCGACGATGCCGATAACGAGCGACGCGATTGCGTGGCCCGCGCTTTTCTTCTGAGGGGCGCCGAAATAGTCGGGCTCGAAATAGTCGTGCGCCGGGCCGTAGCTGTTTGGCGGCGGGGGAGACGGTCTGTGGCCGGTCTGGTCGAGCGCGAGCGGTTTGCCGCACTGCTTGCAGTCGTCGGCTACGGCCCAGCTGACGAAGCCGCAGCTCGGGCAGGTGACGCTTCTCATGACTTGTACCTTTCGGGCGTGAGACTCTGAGGTTGTTGGAGGGGCGGGAAGGCGTCGGGGAGGTGCTTCCCGCCCGTTCCGTTCCGGGGCGGCGTCGGGCGGGCTATTGGACTTCGACCGCGTCGCCGGTGTGTATCTCCTGCGCGACGCGTGTGACGATGGCGGTCGCCGTGCGTCCCTCGACGCGGAGGACGACCAGCTCGCCGACGACCTTACGCGGGACGGCGGGGCGGGCGCGCCTGATGTCGGGTGTCTTGACCGTCTCGCCGTTCTCCGACCCGTCCACATCCTTCACGCGCTGCGCCTGGTTGGAGTAGCGGCCGCCGCGCCGCGCGTCGCTCTCGAAGTCGCGGCGCGCGTTGGCGACGAGCGCGTCGCCGTAGTCCACGAGCTCGGCGTGCTTATCGGGGCGGAAGATAGTCAGGTAGTCGCCGGCCTTCAAGCCGTCCTCCGCGCCCAGATCGACGAAGACCACGTCGTCACGCGAGACCAGCTCGCGGCCATCGCGCGCGAGCACGAGACGGCCGGTCTGCTTGCCCGTCGGCTCCACGAAACGGTCGAGGGCGGCATCGGCGCGCGCGTTCAAGGCGGGGCGCTCCTGCGCGGGGCGGAGCAAGTCGCCGACCAGCAGGTCGCCGCAAGACACGCGCACCTCGGCCACGGAGACGCGGTCGCGCACGCGCACGACGCGCAGCCGCCCGACCTCCTGCGTGTAGACGCCGAGCGGGCCGGCCTTGCGCGAGAACTTCGAACGGAACTGCCCGCGCGGCCGCACGAC
>CAXTSK010000117.1:0-11065 GCA_964246655.1 uncultured Pyrinomonadaceae bacterium | reverse complement strand
CCTTCTCCAGCGCCGCGCTCGTGCTGGCCGACGCCGGCGCGCTCGGGCAGAACGCCAACAGCAGCACGACCGAAGAGAGCGTCCAGAACGACAACGCGAACGCCAACATGAGCGCCCCGCGCCGCGGTCGCGGCCGCCGCGGGCGCACGCGCAAGGCGCCCGCCGCCGAGTCAACGGCCGAGCCCTCCGCCCAGATGGAGGTGACGACTGCTCCGACCGGGCAGACCGCCGCCGCGCCGGAGGACGACGCCTCTCGCGGCGATCTGAGCGGCGAGCGGGTTGACTTGTCCGGCACCTACGAAGGCAACCTCTCGACGGCGGGCGGGGGCGAGGTCGGGAACGGCAAGGCCACGCTCACCATCACGGGCAACACCTTCGATCTCTCGACCGAGGGCGGCGTGAAACACGGTGGCCGCATCTATGCCGTGCTCACGCGCGGCGAGACCAGCGCGGCCCTCTACTTCACAGACATGTCGGTCGGGACGCCGCCCACGCCCCTCGTCTTCAACGTCCGTGCGCGTAAGCGCGGCGACCGGCTGATACTCACGCCCGCGCCGCGCACCGCCGCCAAGCTGACATTCCGCTGACGGAAGCAAATCAGGCGTAACCCGCAAACCGTAAACCGTGACAAGAGGAGTGCAAGCCCTTCTTGTCACGGTTTACGATTTACGGCTCACGCCTGATAAACTGCCTGCGTACTCTTCCAACGAAACTTTATGAGCAGACGTAAAGAGACGATCCGCATCGCCTGCGGGCAGGGCTTCTGGGGCGACATGCTCGACGCGCCCGTGCGCCAGGTGCGGGAGGGGCCGGTCGATTACCTCATGCTCGACTACCTCGCCGAAGTCACCATGTCGATCATGCAGAAGCAGCGCGCGCGCGACGCGAGCGCGGGCTACGCGCGCGACTTCGTGCCGCTCATGCGCGAGATTCTGCCCGACTGCGTCGAGCGCGACATACGCGTCACCGCCAACGCGGGCGGCGTCAACCCCTCGGGCTGCGCCGAGGCCGTGCGCGGAGTGGCGCGCGAGCTTGGACTCTCCGGCAAATTAAAGATAGGCACCGTCACCGGCGACGACATCATGGGCCGTCTCGACGAGCTGCTGGCGCGCGGCGTCGAGCTACGCAACATGGACACGGGCGCGCCGCTCTCCGAAGTGCGCGAGCGCGTCCAGAGCGCGAACGCATACCTCGGCGCGTGGCCCATCGTCGAAGCTTTAAATAAAGGCGCGCGCGTCGTCATCACGGGGCGCGCGACCGACACCGGCCTCACGCTCGGCCCGATGATTCACGAGTTCGGCTGGGACGAAACCGACTGGGACAGGCTCGCCGCCGGGACGGTCGCCGGGCACATCATCGAGTGCGGCGCGCAATCGACGGGCGGCAACTGCCAGTACGATTGGCAGAACATCCCCGACCTCGCCAACGTCGGCTTCCCCATCGTCGAGACGAGCCCGGACGGCACCTTCGTCGTGACGAAGCACGAAGGCACGGGCGGGCGCGTCAACGTCCCCGGGGTCAAGGAGCAACTCGTCTACGAGATGGGCGACCCGCGCGCCTACATCACGCCCGACTGCGTCGCGGACTTCACCTCCATCCGGCTCGAAGACGCGGGCCGCGACCGCGTCCGCGTCCAAGGCGTGAAGGGCACGCCCGCGACGGAGTTCCTGAAAGTCTCCATCAGCTACTCGGCCGGCTTCAAGGCCGTCGGCACGCTCGTCTACGCCTGGCCCGACGCCTACGCGAAGGCGCGCGCCGCCGACCAAATCCTGCGCGCGCGCTTGGAGAGACTGGGTCTGAAGTTCGAACAGATACTCACGGAGTTCGTCGGCGCCAACGCCACGCACGGGCCGCTCGCGGGCGAGCCCAATGCGGACGCGCCCGAAGTGCAACTGCGCGTCGGCGTGCGCGGCGAAGACCGCAAGTCAATCGAACGCTTCACGAAGGAGATCGCGCCGCTCATCCTCACCGGCCCGCCCGCCGTCACGGGCTTCGCCGGCGGCCGCCCCAAGGTCGAAGAGGTCGTCGCCTACTGGCCCGCGCTCATTCCTAAAACTGAGATCGAAGCGAGCGTGGAGGTGACAGAAGTTTGAGCGACAACTCACAACTCATTTGGAGGCGCGAACGTTCAGAGCAGGTCGCGGACTGCCGCGTCTTCAAGGTGAGGCGTGACTATTCGGCCGACCCGCGCGACGGGGGCGTGCACGACTTCTACGTCGTCGAGGCGCCGGACTGGATCAACGTCATCCCTCTGACGAAGGAGAACGAGGTCGTACTCATCGAGCAGTACCGTCACGGCACCGAAGAAGTCTCTCTGGAGATACCCGGCGGGATGGTTGACCCGGGCGAGGAGCCGCACATGACGGCCGCGCGCGAGTTGTTCGAGGAGACGGGTTACGAGGCGACCGAGGTCGTCTTTCTCGGGAAGACGCGGCCGAACCCTGCGATTCAGGACAACTGGATTCACACCTTTCTGGCGCGCGGCGTCGAGTACAGGCAGGAGCCTCTGAACCAGGGCACGGAGCGAACGCGCGTGCGGCTCGTGCCGCTCGCGCTGATACCTTCGCTCATCCGCGAAGGCGCGATAGACCACGCGCTCGTCGTGGTAGGATTCCACTGGCTTGCTCTGTCGGGGTCGGGCGGGGAGTGATGAAAGTGATGAGCTACTCCGTGCTCATCATCGACATGGCGCACTACGACGCCGAGGAGGAGCAGACCATCGGCGGCTTTCAAACTTTCGAGGCGGCGAAGGCTTACGCGCGCCGGTTCGTGAGGCGCTCGGTCGAAGACCTCCGCGCGCCGCACCAGTCGGCCGAAGAACTGCGCCGCCTCTGGCACGTCTTCGGCGAGGACGCCTTGGTCGTCGGCGGCGAAGAGAGGTACGCGGGCTCGCACGACCTCGACTATTTCATCAAGCACCCCGAGGCGGGCGGGGCAAGTTAGTTTAAAGAGTCATGCGAATCAAACTGGTGAAACTCGCGCACGCGCGCTCGGGCGACAAGGGCGACACGGCGAACGTCGGATTGATCGCGTTGCGCGAAGAGTTCTACGCGCTGCTCGTGCGCGAGGTCACGGCCGAGCGCGTCAAGGAACACTTCCGCGGGATCGTGCACGGCGGCGTCGAGCGCTTCGAGCTGCCGAACCTCGGCGCGCTCAACTTCCTTCTGCACGAATCTCTGGGCGGCGGCGGCACGCTCTCTTTGATGACCGACGCGCAGGGCAAGACCTTCTCGACGGCGCTGCTCAGGATGGAGATCGACGTGACCGACGAAGAGGCGCGCGCGCTCGGCCTCGCGGAGTAAGAGCATGAGCGACGAACCTGCAAACTTTGAACCCGAAATCCGCCACGGCTACGCGCAAATCGGCGACGTGCGCCTGCACTACGCGGAGTGCGGCGAGGGCGAGCGGCTCGTCGTGCTGCTCCACGGCTTCCCGGAGTGCTGGTACTCCTGGCGCCACCAGTTGAAGGCTCTGGGGCATCGCTTCCGCGTCGTCGCGCCCGACATGCGCGGCTACAACTTGAGCGACAAGCCGGGCCGCGTCGAGGACTACCGGATGAAGCGTCTGGTGGACGACGTGACCGGCCTCATCCGCCACTTCGGCGCGCGCGAGGCGGCCGTCGTCGGCCACGACTGGGGCGGCGCGGTCGCGTGGGCCGTCGCGCAGTATTACCCGGACTACGTCTGGAAGCTCGCTTCGTTACAGACGCCGCCGCCCGCCGTCTGGGGAAAGAACCTGACCGTCAAACAACTCCTGCGGAGCTGGTACATGTTCTTCTTCCAGCTCCCCTCCATCCCCGAGTGGTGGATAAAGCGTGACGACTTCGCCGGCATTGGTAAGACGCTGCGCGCGACCTCGCGGCCGGGCACGTTCACGGACGGGGAGATCGAAGTTTTGAAGTCAGCGCTACGCGAGCCGGGCGCGTTGACGGGCGGCATCAACTACTACCGCGCTAACCTGCGCGCCTTCCTCGGCCGCGGCTTCGGCGACCGTCAGATAAGGGCGCACGAGCGCGTCCGCGTCCCGACGCTCTTCATCTACGGCGAACGCGACTTCGCCATCCTCCCCGAAACGGTCGCGGGCGTCGGCGACTACGTGGACGCGCCCTACACGGAGCTGCGCCTCGGCCGCAGCGGCCACTGGGTACAGCAGGAGTCGCCCGCCGAGGTCAACGCCGCTTTGATGAGATTTTTAGAAGAATAACCAGTAGCCAGTAGCCAGTACGAAAACATTCTTTCTACTGGCTACTTAAGTTTTATGGAAGCGAGCCCACTCATTTACGCCGTCGAAGGCCACGTCGCGCTCGCCACGCTCAACCGGCCCGAGAAGCGCAACGCACTGAACGACGAGTTAATCGGCGGGCTTAAAGATGCCCTGCGCGACGCGGACGCGCGCGAAGAGGTGCGCGCGGTGCTCCTGACGGGCGCGGGCGCGGACTTCTGCTCGGGCGCAGACCTCTCGGCTTTGAGGAAAATCTCGGAGGGCTCCGTCGGCGATAATCTCGAAGACGCGCGGTCTCTGATGGAGCTGTACGCGCTCATCCGGCGCGTACGCGTTCCCGTGGTTGCGGCCGGGCGCGGGCGTGCGTTGGCGGGCGGGTGCGGGCTGGCGACGGCGTGCGACCTGGTGCTGGCCGCGGCGTCGGCGCGCTTCGGCTACCCGGAGGTGAAGATCGGGTTCGTGCCCGCGATGGTGATGGCGATCCTGCGCCGCAACGTCTCGGAGAAGCGCGCCTTCGAGCTGGTCACGCGCGGCGCCGAAATCTCCGCTCAAGAGGCCGAAAGAATCGGCCTCGTCAACCACGTCTTCGAAGACGAAGAGTTCGAGTCGCGCGTCGAGCGCTACGTCGCGGACTTCGAGCGCGTCAGCCGCACGGCCGTCACTCTCACCAAGCGCCTGCTCTACCAGATGGACGGCCTCACCTTCGACGCCGCCCTCCAGACCGGCGCCGACCTCAACACCATCGCCCGCATGACCGAAGACTGCCGCTCCGGCGTCGCCCGCTTTCTGTCGAAGACGAAATGAGGACGGACGTGAAAATCGCACTGGCCGTCGAGGATGAAGAGATTCAGAGTTGTTACCCCGTGATGGCGGAGTTGCGCCCGCACGTCACGGCCGAGGAGTTCCTGCCGAGGGTCAGGGGGCAGATGGAGACCGCCGGGTACAAACTCGCCTACCTTTCGGACGGCGGGGTGAAGGCCGTCGCAGGCTTCCGCGTCTCGGAGTGTCTCGCGTGGGGGAAGTTCGTGTACGTGGACGACCTCGTCTCGAAGGAGGGCGCGCGTTCGAAGGGCTACGGCGGGCAACTCTTCGACTGGCTGGTCGAGTACGCGCGCGGCGAAGGCTGCGACCAGTTCCACCTCGACTCCGGCGTCCAACGCTTCGCCGCCCACCGTTTCTACCTCGCCAAAAGAATGTCCATCGAGGCACACCACTTCGGCCTGAAGCTGAAAGGGTAAGCGCCGCACTCGACCTGCTCGCTACCGCTCGCGGTTCTGATTTACAATCGGCGGCGTGCAGAAGCTTCAACTCAAGCCTCAACAGAAAGCCGTCAGGTCGTATTACGGCGCGCTCGCACAGTTCAAGTCGCTCGACGTTTCGCACGAGACAGCGGTGCGCGACGCGTTTCAGGATTTATTGAAGGAGTGCGGGCGGCAGTTCGGGTGGACGCTCGTGCCGGAGTGGCCTCTGAAGCGCGCGGGGCAGATGCCTTTGCGCGCGGACGGCGCGCTCGTAGACCAGTTCCGGCTGCGGCACGGGCTCTGGGAGGCGAAGGACGGCGCCGACGATTTGCGGCGCGAGGCGAAGAAGAAATTAGAACTCGGCTACCCTTCCGACAACATCCTCTTCCAGTCGCCCGAGCGCGCCATCCTCTTCCAGAACGGCCGCGAAGTCCTCGACGCCGACATCCGCGAGGCCGAGGCGCTCGTCCGCACGCTCGAACAGTTCTTCGACTACCAGCCGCCCGCGTACGAGCAGTGGGAGCAGGCCGTCGAGGATTTCCAGACGAAGATACCGGAGTTCGGGCGCGCGCTGACCGAGTTGATAGAGAAGGAGCGGCGCGGGAACAAGCGGTTCCGCGCAGCGTTCGATGACTTCTACGAGCTGTGCCGCCAGTCGGTGAACCCGAACCTTTCGGAGCAGGCCGTGGAGGAGATGCTGATACAGCACCTCCTGACCGAGAGAATCTTCCGCACGGTCTTCAACAACCCCGACTTCCGCAGCCGCAACGGCATCGCGCGCGAGATCGAGCGCGTGATAGACGCGCTGACCTCGCAGTCGTTCAGCCGCGACGAGTTTCTGCGCCGCTTCGACTACTTCTACCACGCGATTGAGGAGACGGCGCGCACCATCAAGGAGTTCTCGGAGAAGCAGGAGTTTCTCAACACCGTCTACGAGCGCTTCTTCCGCGGGTTCTCGGTGCAGGTGGCGGACACGCATGGCATCGTCTACACGCCGCCGTCCGTGGTGAGTTTCATGGTGCGCAGCGTGGAACACGTCCTGCGCGAGCGGTTCGGCAAGTCGCTCGGCTCGGAGGGCGTACACATCCTCGACCCGTTCGTCGGTACGGGCAACTTCGTCGTCCACTGCATGCAGGAGATAAGGCGCACGCAGCTCGAACGGAAGTATATGGGGGAGTTGCACTGCAACGAGGTGATGCTTTTGCCGTACTACGTGGCCTCGATGAACATCGAGCACGAGTTCTACGAGATGACGGGGCGTTACGAGGCGTTTCCCGGCATCTGCCTCGTGGACACGTTCGAGCTGGCCGAAGACCGGCAGATGTCTTTCTTCTCGACGGAGAACACGGAGCGCGTCGAGCGGCAGAAGCGCAGCCCCATCACGGTCGTCATCGGCAACCCGCCTTACAACGCGTGGCAGTTGAACGAGAACGACAACAACAAGAACCGCAAGTATAAGGTGATAGACCGGCGCGTGTCGGAGACGTACGCGAAGGATTCAAAGGCGACACTCGTCAACAGTCTGAGCGACCCGTACGTGAAGGCGATTCGCTGGGCCTCCGACCGCATCGGCGAGGAGGGCATCGTCGCTTTCGTGACGAATAACAGCTTTATCGAAAATCTCGCCTTCGACGGCGTGCGGAAGAATCTGGAACAGGACTTTTCGGAGATATACGTGCTCGACCTCGGCGGGAACGTGAGGAAGAACCCGAAGCTATCGGGGACGACGCACAACGTCTTCGGCATACAGGTCGGCGTGAGCGTCAACATCTTCGTTCGGAAGCGCGGCGAGAAGGGAACGGCGAAGGTTTTCTACGCGCGCACGGACGAGTTCTGGCGCCGGGGCGAAAAATACGCGTTTCTTGACGACGCGCGGGACATCGGCGGCGTCGAGTGGCAGGAATTAACGCCCGACGAGAAACACAACTGGCTGACGGAGGGAATGCAGGAGGAGTTTGAGACTTTTATTACTTTAGGAAGCAAAGAAACGAAATCTTCTAAAGGGAAAGCTGAAGCGGTCTTCGGGACATTCAGCAACGGAGTAAAATCAAATAACGACGCGTACGTTTACAGTTTTGATGAGGAAATTTTAAAGCAGCGCGCGAAGCAGATGGTTGACGATTACAATTCTGAAGTTGACCGTTGGAAACGTAAAGGTGCGCCGAAGAATATCGAAGGATTCATTAAAGTTGATGAGAGTCGGCTGAAGTGGATAAGAAATACTAAAAGAAATTTGTTGCGCGGCAAGTATGTAGAGTTTGATGAATCGAAAATCCGTAAAGCTATCTACCGCCCATTTTGTAAACGGTTCTATTATTTCGAGCGCATCTTTAATGAGGACATTTATCACGTACCTTCCTTTTTCCCTACGCCTGAACCTGAGAAAGAAAACCAGTTGATTTGGTTAAAAGTCGGAAGTGAGTGGCCGATGTTTGCGCTCAATGTAAATCACATCCCTGATTTACTTCCTCAAGGTGGTTCACAGTGTTTCCCCTTCTACACCTACGACGAAGACGGGACGAACAGGCGCGAGAACGTGACGGATTGGGCGCTGGCGCAGTTTCGGGAGCGTTACGGGGAGAAGAAGATTTCCAAGTGGGACATCTTCCATTACGTCTACGCCGTCCTTCATCACCCCGCGTACCGCGAGCGCTACGCCGCGAATCTGAAGAGGGAACTGCCGCGCGTCCCCTTTGAGCCCGACTTCCGCGCGTTCGCCGCGGCGGGCGCGCGTCTCGCCGAGCTTCACGTCAACTACGAACAACAGCCCGAGTTCCCGCTCGAAAGAATCGAGAACCCCGACGCGCCGCTCGACTGGCGCGTCGAGCGCATGCGCCTCTCCAAAGACCGTCAGCAACTCGTCTACAACAACTTCCTCACGCTCTCGGGCATCCCCGCGGAGGCTTACGAATACCGCCTCGGTAACCGCTCCGCGCTCGAATGGGTCATAGACCAGTATCAGTTGACGACTGACAGGCGCAGCGGCATCACCAACGACCCCAACCGCCCCGACGACCCGCAATACATCCTCCGGCTCGTCGCGCAGGTCGTCCACGTCAGCCTCGCCACCGTGGAAATCGTCCGCGCCCTGCCCGACTTGGTCGAACAGAACCGCGAACTGTAGTGAGCGGGTCGCGTCCTGCGATGCCGAGCCCGGATTTTGAAACTCCGACCCGCTCGCTACCGCTCGCGCTACTGTTTCCGACGCCCCGACTCCGTATCGGCCGCGCCGAGTCCGTACGGGGCGCGCCGGGAAGAGATTCGGACGTTCCGTATACGTAAACGTATATTCAAAGTCCGTACGGAGCGCGCCAACTCCGTACGAGACGCGCCGCATACGTAATCGTATATTCAAAGTCCGTACGGGACGCGCCGATGCCGTATTTGAAGGTTCCGATGTCATATTGACACGTTCCAAATCCATATTCGTACAGTCGGAGGCCGTATCGGAGCGTTCGGGGGCGTCCGCGGAGGTTTCGGAGGCGTAGGAGGCAGTTTTTGGCGGTACAGATCTTTTTTTGGCGGTAGGCGAAAAATTTTGTTGCGCGCCGCGCGTTCGGGAATATAATTCGCGCCCTCAAGGCGGGAACGGCTTACCCCGGCGGTAAACCTCTCAAACCTTCAGCTCACGGAAGGATTCTCACCCGAAATTCCTTCCTTCACACATAGGAGAAACAGTATGAGCGCCAAACTGCGGAGACATTCCGAGCGCGGGCTGCGTGTGGACGTGTTTATGACCGCGAGCGCCGAGGACTTCCCCGACGGCAGCAAGGCCGCCATCGCGCACACGCGCCTCAAAGAGGAACTGGCAGCGCTCGACACGCTCGACGTGGCGCGCAGGGCCGGGGTGGGCAAACGGCAGCAGGGCACGGCCGGCCGCCAGGAGAAGCGCAAGAAGCTGCGCGAAGTGGTCAACGCCGTCTCCGCCACCGCCGAGACCATCGCCCTCGACCGCGCGGACTTCAAGGGCATGTTCTCGCTCAAGGAGTTGGACGACAGCGACGACACGCTCATCGCCACGGCGCGCGCCTTCGCCGACAGGGCGGCGGCCTTCGTCGGCCTCTTCGTCGAGTACAACCTGAAGCAGACCTTCGTACAGGATTTGAGGTCTGACGCGGACAGCCTCGACAGCTTCAGGACGCTTCAGACGGAGGGCGTCGGTGAGCGCTCCGGCTCGAACACCTCCGCCGACGAGGCCGTCCGGCGTCTCACCGAACAGGTCGAGCGCCTCGACACCTTCGTCCGCAACAAGTACCACGACGACCCCGCCAAGATCGCCGCGTGGGAGCGCGCGCGCCGTCTAGAGAAGACCCCGCAACGCCCGAAAGACGACGCCCCCTCCACGCCCACACCGCCGAACCAGTAACCGCGGTCGAGTGTCACCGAGAGAGTTAACACAGAGACACGGAGACACAGAGACACGGCTTGTTGAGTAATCTCTTCAAGCCGTGTCTCTGTGTCTCTGTGTCTCTGTGTTGAAAGCTCACGCCATATGCACTTGAATGAAACCCGCTTCAAGGACGGCGGGAGGCGATTTCGAGCGCGCAGTCGAGGGCGTCGGCGTGTACGTGTGAGACGAGGCCGAACTGAAGAGCTTCGGAGGCGTTGAGGCGGCGGCCGTTGGTGAACATTTCGAGCGCGCGGGCCGAGCCGATGAGGCGCGGAAGGCGTTGGGTGCCGCCCCAGCCGGTGATGATGCCGAGGCGCGCGCCGGGGTGCGCGAAGACGGCCGCGTGCGAGGCGACGCGGACGCGGCAGGCGAGCGCGAGGTCGAGGCCGCCGCCCATGCAGAAGCCGTTGACGGCGGCGATGGTCAGTTGGCGCGCGTCGGCGATTCGTTGAAAGAGATGCTGCCCGCGCTCGGCGAAGGCGCGTGCGGAATCGTGGGTGAGAGTTTGCAACTCGCGTATGTCCGCGCCGGAGGCGAAGGCGTCGCCTGTGCCTGTGAAGACGAGTGCGTCGATGTCGTCTCGGGCGGAGAGAGAGGAGAAGGCTTCGTCTAACCTTGAGAGCGTGACGACGGAGAGGGAGTTGCGCTGTGCGGGGCGGGCGATACGCAGGACGGCGAGCGCGCCTCGCTCTTCGACGAAGACCGGGGACGGCTCGGCCTCGCCGCTCATGCGCGCTGGCCGACGTTCTCGCGGAGGAACTTGACGATGTCTTCCGTCGAGGTGCCGGGGAGGAAGACCGCCGAGACTCCCTGCTCCTTCAGTCGCGGAATGTCTTCTTGCGGGATGATGCCGCCGACGATGACGAGGCAGTCGTCCATCCCGCGCTCACGCAGAAGCTCCACGATGCGCGGGCAGAGCGTGTTGTGCGCGCCGCTCAAAATCGAGACGCCGACGGCGTCAACGTCCTCCTGCAACGCGGCGGCCGCGATCATCTCGGGCGTCTGGCGCAGGCCCGTGTAGATGACCTCCATCCCCGCGTCGCGCAGCGCGCGCGCGATGACCTTCGCCCCGCGGTCGTGGCCGTCGAGCCCGGGCTTCGCTACGAGGACGCGTATCTTTCTTTCACTCATAAGAAAAGTAGGCAGTAGGCAGATGGTAGTAGGCAGTTGGCCGGTTAAGATTGTTGGCTTTTGCCCTCTGTCAGGCGGCCGC
>CAXTSK010000116.1:7751-11087 GCA_964246655.1 uncultured Pyrinomonadaceae bacterium | reverse complement strand
GGGCGCGGTACCTGGTACAGGGTGCAGGGCGGGCGCTTCGCCGACCGCGGAGAGGCCGCGAAGACGGTCGCCGCCCTGCGCGCGAAGGGCGCGGCTGCGGCCGCCCTCGTCGTCCCCGTGCAGAAGTAGAGAACTCACAAGGGTCGAGAACAGAGGGTGGAGATGGCCACGGTTCTGCCACACCAGTTGTTGAGCGACGCGGCGTTTTCTGAGACGGCCTCCTCGCACTTCAAAATCGTGGAGAGTTACGCGCGCTTCTTCGCGCGCCCCGAAGTGCGTCTGCGCTTCCTCAACAAGACGCTCGCGCTTCAGGCCGAGCGCAGCGCGCGGATGAAGGAGACGCTCGGCCGCTGGGCTTTTCTCAGAAAATACGGGCTCTTTGAAAAGATTCTGAATTTCTCGCTCTACGTGCTGATCTTTCAGGAGGTCAGCCGCCTCCTGCCTTCGGACTCGGGCGGGAAGCGCGGACTGTTGGGCCTGCACAAACAGGCGCCGCTCTCTTCGCGCATCTTCTTCCGCTGCTATCAATTTCGCCGGCCGCTCTACGTCGTGTCGGCAGTCGTTTTCATCGGGCTTTGCTTTGTCGCTTACCGCGGCGCGACGTGGACTGCGGCGCGCGCGAACGATTACCTCGCGGGCCGCTACAAGAGCGTCGAGCGCATCTACGCCGGGGGGGACAAGGACGCGACCGCAGGGCTCGCAGAGCATCTGCCCAACTACCAGCCCGAGAAGGTCTGGCTGGTCGAGCAGGGGGCGGACTTCGAGCGCTACAGCAACGGCGCGCGCATCAACGACACCTTCGAGACCTCGAACCACCCGCGCCGCTACCTCGTCTACCAGCCGGGCGGAACGGAGGCGCAGGGCGAGGCGCAGTCGGCGCCCGTCGGCATCGTCTACCACACTTCGGAGAGCGTCCTGCTCCCGTTCGTCGCGGACAACAGCGGCTCCATCGAGTTCCGCTCGAAGAACCTGCTCGCCTACGTCCGCGACAAGAAGTCTTACAACTACGTCATCGACCGCTTCGGGCAAATCTACCGCGTCGTGCGCGACGAGGACGCGGCCTTCCACGCGGGCAATTCCGTCTGGTCGGACGGGCGCGGCGTCTACGCGGGCCTCAACGAGAGCTTCCTCGGCGTCTGCTTCGAGACGAAGGCGGACGTGGCCGAGGGCGGCGAGCAGTTGACCGAGGCGCAGGTTTTGGCCGGCCGTCTGCTCACACAGGTTTTACGCAGCCGCTACCAGATCGACGACGCGAACTGCACGGCGCACGGGTTGGTTTCGGTCAACCCTTCGAACGGCCGCATCGGCTTCCACCACGACTGGGCGCGCGGCTTCCCGTTCGAGGCGATGGGGCTCTCGGACAAGTACGCGGTCGCGCCCGCGAGCGTCGCGGAACTCGGCTTCGGCTACGACCCGGAGCTGGTCGCGCTGCTCGGCGGGAGGATGTGGCCGGGCGTGGCGGCGGGCGAAGAGGCGTTCGCGCGCCGCGCCGAAAGGCAGGGCACAAAGCCCGACGAACTGCGCGGGCACATGCAGAAGGTCTACCGCGAGCGGATGGAGGCGCAGCGCGCGGTGCTGCGCGCCGAGAAGTTCGAGGAGCGCGACTCCTCGACGGCCGAGTCCGGCCCCGAGTCCTGAAAGTCACCCGACACTTTTTCTGGAAGTCGCCCCACACGATTTCTGGAAGTGGCTCTCCCCGGTTCCAGTAAAGGCACACGCCTTGCAAGTCTATCCGGCGACGCCGCGGCGGACACGCCGCCCCAGCGGTTCCGCCGACAGTCTGTTCCTTAAGACCGTCCCCCAGATAAAAAAATAGAAACCTCCGAGGAGATGAAAATGGAAGAGAAGAATCAGGCCCCCACTGGCACGAAGACGGAAGCCCCCGAAGTGAAGACCGGCCCCGTGGGCGTTGACATCGGCACCAGCCGCATCGTCGTCGCCGACGGCCCCGACGGCGAGCGCCGCCGCTCACAGCTCAACGCCTTCGTCCCCGTCCCCGTCTCCGAGATGGCCGAGAACATGCTCAAGCAGCGCGGGATGGTCTACGAGAAGAACTGCAAGAACCTCTACGTCTACGGCAATGACTCCGACTTCTTCGCCAGCTTCCTCGACACGGACGCGCGGCGCCCGATGAGCGAGGGGCTCATCAACCCGAAAGAGGAGAACAGCCAGCACATGATCCAGAGCATCATCAAGATGCTCGTGCCGCGCGCGAAGAAGAACGAAGTGCTCTGCTTCAGCGTCCCCGGCCGGGGTGAGGGCGTCGGCGGCAACCTCGTCTACCACGAGGCCGTCTTGAGGAACTTCCTCCAGTCGCTCGGCTACAACGCCAAGGCTTTGAACGAGGGTCAGGCCGTCGTCTTCAGTGAGCTTCAGGACGAGAACTTCACCGGCATCGGCCTCTCTTTCGGCGGCGGGATGTGCAACGTCTCGGTCTCGTTCATGTCGATGCCGATGATCACCTTCAGCGTGCCGAAGGGCGGAGACTACATCGACCGCAACGTGGCCGAGGTGATGGGCGAGAACAACACGACCAAGGTGCGACTCTTCAAGGAAGAGAAGCTCGACCTCTCGCGCCCGCCGAAGGACGAGATGACCGGCGCGCTCCACATCTTCTACGAGGACTTGATGCGCACGCTCATCGACCGCCTGCGCTCGGAGTTCGCCAAGTCGGGTCAACTCCCCAAGGTTGACCGCCCGATGACCGTCGTCCTCGCGGGCGGCACGGCCCGCCCGACCGGCTTCCTCCAGAAGTTCGAACAACTCCTGCGCGCCGAGGGCGACTTCCCCGTCCCGCTCTCAGAGGTGCGCATGGCCTCCGACCCGCTGACGGCGACCGCCCGCGGCTGCTACATCGCGGCGCTCTCCGAGACGAAGTAACAAGGGGCGCCAACTTCAACCTCGCTCAAGTCCTCGGTGCGGCCGCCTCCCCCGACTCGGCGCCCGCACCGGGGACATACGTGTACGCATCCCCCAAACCGATGTGAGCGACACAACCACAGACAACGAGTTCGTCGTCGAGATCGACCTCGACGACCTGGACTGGTCGACGCCCGCGCGCTGGGAAGACTCCCCGACCCACGCGCCCGCGCCCGCGTCCGAACCCGAGTTCGAGTTCGAGCCCAACGCTCTGCCCGCGCCGCATGCGGACGCGACCCCCGCGCCGTCCGCACCCGCGACGCACACGCCGGAGGCCGCCACACCGCCCGCGCCCGAGCCGTCCGCGCCGCCGGAGTCTGCCCCCGCGAAGCCGGCGTACGACCTCCCCCCTGCCTTCGCCGCCATCATCTCGGGCAAGGTGCCGGGCAACATGCGCGAGCTGGTCTGCTCGATCTT
>CAXTSK010000116.1:0-7734 GCA_964246655.1 uncultured Pyrinomonadaceae bacterium | reverse complement strand
CAACTGCTCAAGCCGCTCGACACGCTGGCCGTCATCGAGCGCGCGCTGACGCAGCCGCGCGCCGTGCGCGTCGGGCTGCTCTTCGAGGAGGTCCGGTCGCAGAGCGCGTCGCTGCTCTCGCAGGTGACGGAGGCCGTCTCGGGCGGCACGCACCTCCCGCGCAGGGTTCACGACGTGCTCGACGGCATGCGCTTCGTCCTCGGGCACGAGCTGACGAAAGTCTTCCGCCACGAGTTCGCCGGCCTCACCGACGAGTCACGCCCCTACACGCGCGCCGACCTGAGCCGCGCCTGGGGTCTCCTGCACAACTGCCTCCGGCAGACGACCATCACGTTCGCGCAGGCTTTCTCCCCGGGAGTCACCGGCGAGCACCTGTTCGAGGACTACCGCAGCAAGGTCGAGAACTCCTACACGCTCTACCGCGAGCTGCAATCCCTCTTGCAGAAAGTCGCCGCCGCCGAGGAGTCGAGCGGCATCCTCCTCAAGCACGCGCTCGTCCGCCACCTCGAACACTTCCGCGAGGAGACGATGCACTTCCTCATGTACAAGGACTGGGGCGAGTTCGGCCGCTACGTGGACGACGTGAAGCGCGCCTTCGAGGACATGGAGGAGTTCGAGCCCGTCCTCCACGAGTTCTCGCAGTACTTGTGCACGCTCATCCACCACGTCGGCATGCGCGAGGCCCTGCGCGGCGTGCAGGTGCACGACGCCGAAGGCCCGAGGGAGTGAGGGAGAGTCATGTCAACAGCCGCCGACACGACCAACGACGCGCCCGTCATGGCCCGCAACGCCGAGGCCGCCGGCCCCGACAGCACGGTCGTCCGCGTGGATCAGACCGAGGCTATCGAGCGCCGCCAGTATGAGCGCATACAGATTTACCTGCGCGTGCGCTGGGAGGGTCTCTTCGGCTGCCACGAGGGGACTTTGAGCGACATCAGCGCGGGCGGCTGCTTCGTCCTCAGCGAGAGCCAGACGACGCTGCGCGAGCTAATCAGGTTAGAGGTGGAACTGCACGACGGCGAGTGGGTCAAGGTCTGGGGCGAGGTGACGAACCAGTTCCCCGGCGTCGGCTTCGGCGTCCGCTACACGGAAGTCGAAGGCGAGGACGAGGACAAGTTCTCGCTCTCGCTCACGCAGACGAAGTCGATCCGCGCGGGCGTCATCGCGCTGAAGAGGCTCAGCCGGTCTTTCGTCAATGAAGCGGGTGAGGACTTGCCGCCCGAGCGCGTGGACAGGCAGGAGTACAAGCGGAAGGTCATGCTCGCCCTGTCGAAGGTGAACCGGACGCTGCTGGATTTGCCGGAGTGCCCGAAGAAGACCGCGCTCCGGCTTTCGGTGCAGGCTTACGCCGACCTCCACCGCGTCTGGGTGGCGATGTCCGCGGGCGCGGCCGGCAACCCGAAGGAGTGGATCGTTTCCTACAAGTGCCTCAAGGAGAAGTACGGCGCGCCCCCGCACATCCTCCTCGCCTTCCGCGACGGCGACCTCCCGAACGCCCTCACCTTCCTCCGCCAGAAGGCCCACATCTACCTCACCTTCGTCTCCTGACCGCGTCAAAAACGAAGAGCATTTCAACACAGAGACACGGAGACACAGCTCGAAGTTATTAAGACTTCAAAGCTGTGTCTCCGTGTCTCCGTGTCTCTGTGTTTATTGCCTTCTTGACTCGAACCCCCGAGCTTCAGCGGGCCTCGAAACGGCTCCGGTACTCGACGGAGTCGAGGAACGCCTTGACCATCTCGGCGCGGACGAAGTCGCCGTTGAAGCTGTCGAGCTTCCCAAGCCAGTAGCCGTAGCCCTCGGCATCCGGGTCACGCCTGAGGTAGCCGTAGTACTCCATCAGCACGAAGGCCCGGCTCTTCTCCTTCATCTTCAACTCGGCGTCGTCCGCTACCCGCAGCAGCGCCTCGGCGCGCGACATCGTGCCCGCCTTGAGTCCTTCGACTAACGGCGCCCCGCGCGACGCGTCGAGCTTCGCGTTCGCGAGGAGCGTCGCCACGTACTCGTCGTCCGTCATCCCGCCGTACTTCGACTTGAACTCCGGCCGGTTGACCCACGCGTCGGCGAACGAGCGACGGTTGTCGGCCAGCCTCCGCTCCCACTCGCCTCTCCCGACCTGCACGCCCTCGGCCAGAGCGCGCGAGTCCGCCATGAGTCGGCGGTACTTCGGCGCCTCGCCGAAGGAGGCGAGCCCCATGCGGTAGGCGAGGTAGCCGGTCTCCTGAGATTCGATGGAGAGGAAGAACGCGGCCGAGACGTTGATGCGCTTGATCTCGCGGCACTGCGCGTCGGGGCCGCAGTTCTCCATCTCCGAGCGCCAGAACTTGAGCCCGTCGGTGTCGGGGCCGCGGCCGAGGAAGTCGAGGTAGTGGAAGGCGACGAAGTAGGTGCTCTCGTCGATGGGGTTCGCGGCCGCGCCGGGGCTCGGCACCGGGTCGCAGTCGGGGCACGCGCCGTCCTGCACCTCGACGTAGGTGAGGACGGGCGCGCCTGCCGCCTCGGGCGCGGCCTCGAAGTCCGCCGACTTGTCCGCATGGCAGTCGAGGTAGGTGCGCGCGTAGGGCGACGAGGCCCAGCCCGGCGCGGAGACCATCACGGTGTAGGCCCCGCCGACGGGGAGGTTCGCGAACGAGTAGCGGCCTTGCGCGTCGGTCTGCGCCGTGGCGGTCGCGTCGCCCGAGAGCGTGACCGTCATGCCGGCCGCCCCGGCGCCACGAACCTTATCCATCACCCGGCCGAAGACCGCCACCACATCCGGCACAGGCGTCGGGCTGGGAGTCGGCGTCGCGACGGGCGTCGGAGTAGGAGTCGGCGTTGACGTAGGAGTCGGCGTCGGCGTCGGCGACGGGGTTGGCGTCGAAGTCGGGGTTGGCGTCGCCGTAGGCGTCGGAGTTGGCGTTGGCGACGGTGTCGGGGTCGGCGTCGGCGTGGGCGTCGGCGTCGGGTCGAAGTTGAAGGGCGGCAGCGGCAGGGCTTCGGGGATGACGGCGAAGCGGTACGTGCCCCACTGCGCGACGCCGAGCAGGAATTGGACGCTGACGCTCTGGCCGGGTTTGAGTTCACCGTCGGGGAGCGACACGCGCACGCTCGTGTTCAGACCGCCGCCGAACGTCTGGTCGGGCGGCTCGTCGAGGGTCGTGCCTTTGACGCTCGACACGCCCGACGCGGTCGCGGGCGAGACGTTCTCGTCCGAGGAGTTGATGAGACGTAAATCCGCCTGCGTGCCGCCGAGCGCGTAGCCGGGACTGTTCAGCGTCGTGATGTCTGTGACGCGGAAGCGCAAGGAAGTGAGCGTCTGATTCGAGTTGTTCGTGAAGCGGCGGCGCAGGCTGAGCGTCCCCAAAGGGGCGTTCGGGCCGACGCAGGTCAGACAGCGCACGGCGTTCGGCGCGTCGGACGCGGAGGCCGACGGCTCAATCAGCGACTCGGCCACGTCCGTGCGCGCGATGGGGCTCGCGATCGAAAGCGACGACCACGCGAAGCCCGCGTTCTCCGGCCCGGGCGCGCCGAGCACCGACTGCGCGGAACCGTATGAGCCGCCCGTCGTCGAGACGAAGACGAAGTCGTTGGCGTTGTCGTTCGAGTCCTGCGGCCTGCCGTCTTTGAACTTACGCACGAAGCTGTACTGCCCGTCGGCGCTGCCGATGGGGAGGAGTCCCGAGCCCTCGCGGAAGAGTTGGCTCGGAACCGTGTTGAAGCCGACCGCGTCCACGCGGTTCTCCGGCGTGAAGTTCGCCGGGTCGTTCGTCCGGAAGAGCGCGACGCCGCCGTCGTCCGGGTTGTCGAAGGTGTAGACGGCGTCGAGCGAGGCGTAGTGCGAGAGCGTGTAGCCGCCGTCGTTGCCGGAGATGACGAAGAGGTAGTGGCCGCGCGGGCGCAGTGTGAAGCCGTTCTGCAAGACGAGGATCACCGTCCCGTCGGCGGCCACGAGCGACCAGCCCTTCGACCCGTCCGCCGTGTTCATAATCAGGGCCGAGTCGGTGTTGTTGTAAAGCTCGATGAACTCGTCGTGTCCGCCGTTCTGGTAAGGGCCGAAGGTCGGGGTCGGGCCGTGGAAGCGGAACTCGCTGATGAGGACGGTGCCGAGCCCCGCGGCGGAAGGGAGCAGCGGCGCGAGCTTCTGCTTCACGTCGAACGTCTGCTCGGCGGCGATTAAAAATCCGTCGATGGTCAACTCGCTCCCGGGCACCGCGTTGCAGTCGTCGGAGGCGACCGTGTAGTCAACCGTCCCCGCGCCGCTGCCGCTCGCGCCCGAAGTGACCCTGATCCAATCGACGCGGCTCTCGGCCTTCCAGTTGCAGCCCGCGGGCGCGGTCACGAGCAGGTTCCCTGTCCCGCCCTGGCACGGGTGGGTCGCCGTCTTCGGGCTGAGGTTGAACGTGCAGGCCGCGGCGGAGGTGTCGGGGAGCCGCGCGAGGTTGACGTTCGTGACGACGCTCGTCGTGCCGCCGGGGTAGAGAAAGTAGTTGCCGTCGGGAGAGACGGCCGCCTCGGGGACGGACGTGCCCGTCTCTTTGTCGTAGGTCTTCAGCAGCGCGCCGTCGGAGAGACGCCAGACGTGCAGCGTGCCCGTGGCGTTGATGTAGCCGTTAACGGCGTTCTGATTGTCGTCGTAGCCCGTGGAGACGAGCCCCTGCCCGTCCTTCGTGAAGGCGACGGAAGTGACACGCCCCGTCCGGGTCAATTTACTGACGAGCGTGCCGTCGGAGGCGCGGTAGAACTCGATGGTGTCGTCGCCGGGGAACTCGCCGCCCGCGAGTCCGGCCGTGGCAATCAGAGACCCGTCGGGCGAGTAGGCGAGCGCCTTCTGCGGCCCGACGATGTTGCGGATCATCGTGCCGTCGGACGTACGCAGCAGGTCGAGACCTTTCCCCCCGACGGAGGCGATGGTCAGGCCGTCCGGCGAGAAGGCGACGTTCGTGCCGCCGCCCCCTGGCGCCGTCCAAACCTGAACCCCGGTCAGGACGTTCCAAAGGGTAATCGTCCCACGCTTCGGGTAAGCCTCGACCAACGCGGTGGCGAGGAACTGGCCGTCGGGCGAGAAGGCGAGGGAGGTCGCGGCGTGGAAGGCGTTCGCGCCGCCGCCCGTCTGGAGCTTTCGGACGAGCGTGCCGTCCGACGCGTTGAAGAGCCGCGCGGTGCAGCCCGAAATCGCGGCGATGATCTTGGAGTCGGGCGAGTAGGTCACGTCGTTGACGGTGCCGCATCCTATCTCGCCGAACGAGACTCTTCTGAGCAGAGCCCCGTCGGACGCGCGCCAAAGGGTGGCGGCCCTGTCGGACTGTCCCACGAAGACGGTCTGCCCGTCGGGCGCATAGGCGACGGAAGTTAAGCCCTGACCCGCGGCGCTCGACCAGACGAGGTCGGCTTTGCCCTGCCCCCTGGCTTCGGGCGCCGACGAGAAGAGCATGAGAGCGGTCGCCGAGATGGCGGCGACCAATAAGAACAGCCGCTTTCCCAATAAGCGCGGCGCACAGACTACCTGCCCTTTAATTTCCACGGGACGGCTCATGCACGTTACCTCCCTGATGTTCGAACGATCCGGCAGAGTAAGACGAAATCCCTCAATCGAAGTCCGAGAGGGAGAAAGGCTCGGCGGACGGGGCCGCGTTTGAATGGCGAAATGGGGAACGGGCACGAAGGGGATTATAAGGGGAAGCTGACCGAATGGTGCCGCGCGAAGCTGAATTATATTACCCGCACGAATGATGTCAAGATTCGGACCAAGCCCGTGACGGGCATGCCCGGCGCGAGGGCCGGAAGGTTTCACGCGCCCACTCCGTTTGTTATAATCGCCGCGCGTTGATAGATGACTTGCCTCTCCTTGGAAGCAACCGGCACGAGCGTGGACGGCGGCCCCCGCAGAAGCATCCGCCACTTCCTGAAAATCATCCGACAGACACGCGATGTTTTTTCGTGGGCGGCGGCGGGCCGGGGACGCAAGCAGTCCGGCTGTGGCCGCCCCTTTGTTAGAGAAGTTCCCCCTTGACACCGGAACGCTGGAAGCAGATTGAGGGCGTCTTCGACGCCGCCGTCGAGCTGGCTCCTGCCGAGCGCGACGCCTACCTCGCCGGAGCCTGCGGCGGGGACGCAGAGCTGCGCCGGCAGGTCGAGCTGCTCATCCGCTCGCACGACGCGGCCGGCTCCTTCATCGAAGAGCCCGCGGTCGCCGGTCGCATCACAGACCCCGGCCAGCTCGACGACGAAGCGCCCTTCATCGGCCGGCGCGTCGGCTCCTACCGCATCGTGAGGGAACTCGGCCGCGGCGGCATGGGCGCGGTCTATCTGGCCGTGCGCGCCGACGACGAGTTCCAGAAGCGCGTCGCCATCAAGCTCGTCAAGCGCGGGATGGACACCGACTTCATCCTCCGGCGCTTCCGTCAAGAAAGACAAATCCTCGCCTCGCTCGAACACCAGAACATCGCGCGCCTGCTCGACGGCGGGACAACCGACGACGGCCTCCCCTACTTCGTCATGGAGTACATCGAGGGGCTGCCCGTCAACCAGTTCTGCGACGCGCACAAGCTCTCGACGCCCGAGCGCCTGCGGCTGTTCTTAAAAGTCTGTTCGGCCGTCGCCTACGCGCACCACAACCTCGTCATCCACCGCGACCTCAAGCCGTCGAACGTGATGGTGATGGCCGACGGCACGCCGAAGCTTTTAGACTTCGGCATCGCCAAGCTCTTGAACCCCGAGATGGGCGGGCGCGCGCTTGACCCGACGACGCTCGCGATGCGTTTGATGACGCCCGAGTACGCGTCGCCTGAACAGGTGCGCGGCGAGACGGTGACGATGGTGAGCGACGTGTACTCTCTGGGCGTCCTGCTCTACGACCTGCTCACCGGCCACCGCCCCTACACCTTCCGCAGCCGCTCGCCCGAAGAGGTCGCGCGCGTTATCTGCGAGCAGGAGCCGGAGCGCCCGAGCGTCGCCGTCAACTTAATCGAAGTCCTCCCCTCACACGGCCGCGAGCCTCTGGAGATCACGCCCGACTCCGTCAGCCGCGTCCGCGACGGGAGCCTTGAGAAGCTGCGGCGGCAACTCTCGGGGAGCATCGACAACATCGTCCTCAAGTCCCTGCGCAAGGAGCAGCCGCGGCGCTACCAGACGGTCGAAGAGTTCGCGCGCGACATCGAGCATTACCTGGAAGGCCGACCCGTCAGCGCGCCCGCGTACTTCCCCGTCACGGCCGAGACGCGCGTGGACGAGGCGGAGCCCGTGACCGGCGCGAAGTCCATCGCCGTCCTCCCCTTCAAGACTTTGAGTCACGAGGAGAACCGCGACGAGTTCTTAGGGATGGGGATGGCCGACGCCATCATCACGAAGCTCTCGAACGTGGACGGCATCATCGTCCGCCCGACGAGTTCCGTCATCAAGTACTTCGACGGCGAGCAGAGCGCGGCGCTCGCGGGCCACGAGCTTGACGTGAACTACGTCCTCGACGGGCGCATCCAGCGCGGCGGCGAGCGCGTGCGCGTCACTGTCCAACTCGTCCGCACGCGCGACGGCTCGCCGCTTTGGGCGGGCAAGTTCGACGAGAAGTTCACAGACTTCTTCGCCGTCGAGGATTCGGTCTCGGAGCAGGTGGCGCAGGCGCTCCTGCCGCACCTGACGGGCGACGGGTTGGCGCGCGAACTCGGCACGGCGCCGGACGGCGCGCCCGCGCGCGAGCCCGGCGTGACGACCGGCGACCCTCTGAAGCCGCGCACGACCGGGCCGACGCGCATGCCTTCG
>CAXTSK010000115.1:5691-11115 GCA_964246655.1 uncultured Pyrinomonadaceae bacterium | reverse complement strand
GAGCAGTTAGACTTGGCGCGGTGGAGAATCGCCGCCTGATTTATGCACAGGCTTCGGTTAATTACTGCGGCGGCCTCTCGCGTGTCGCTGGCGCGCGTGACTACTGGCCGGCGGGCTCGCCGTCGGCGTTGAGGCGGATGACTTCGCCGAAGCCGAGTTCGCGGACGCCCTTCTCGACCTTGCGGAGGTCGCCGACGACGATCCAGATGACCTCGTCGGGGCGGACGAACTTCTTGGCCGCCGTGTTGAGCTGCGCCTCGGTCAGGCCGCGCACGTCGGCGGCGTAGCGCGCCCAGTAGTCGGCCGGGAGGTTGTAATTAATCATCCTGACGGCCGCGCCCTCCAAAGCGTCGAGCGTCTCGAAGCGCGCGGGCAGCCGGAGCGTCATGTTGCGCATGATGCTCGCGAACTCCTCGCCCGCGACGGGGCGCTCGCCCGCCAGCCCCTTGATCTCCTTCGCCACCTCGGCCATCGACTCCTTCGTCTTGTCGGTCTGCACGGGCGCGATGACGAGGAAGGGGCGCTGCCCGCGCGCGTCGACGATGCTCCCCTGCGTGCCGTAGCTCCAATGCTTGTCGAGACGGAGGTTCCGATTAAGTCTTGACGTAGCCATCCCGCCGAAGTTGCGCATGACGGTCTCGACGGCTTGCTCCTCGGCCTGCCCGCCGGGCTCGGAGAGGTGCGCGGCGATGATGGTCGATTGCGGCGCGTCGGGCTTGTCAATCAGGTAGACGCGCCCGCCCGCCGTGCGCGCAGCCGTGCCGATGTTCTTCGCAGGGGCTTTGCCCGGCGCCCACGCGCCGAACGCCTCTTCGAGCGCGGGCAGAACTTTCTGCATCGTCGTGTCGCCGGTGACGATGACGGTCGCGCTGCCCGGCTTGAACCACTGCGCGTGCCAGCGCGCGAGGTCTTCGCGCGTGACGGGCTCGACCGATTTCTCGGTGCCGGAGCCCGACAAGGGCTTGCCGTACGCGTGCGACGCGCCGTAGAGGATGCCGGGCAGGACGCGCAGCGCAGCGGCGGCCGCCTGCGCCTTCTCCTGCCCGATCTGCGCGAGACGGCGCTCCTTCTGAATCTTGAACTGGTCTTCGGGGAACGAAGGGTTGAGCACCACGTCGGCGAGGATGTTGAGCGTCGGGCGCAGATTCTCCGAGGTCGCGCGCACCTTGACGAAGGAGAGGTCGAGCTGGCTGAAGGTCTGGAGGCGCGCGCCCAAAGCGTCCAGCTCGTCAACGATCCTGAAGGCGTCGCGCGTCTTCGTGCCCTCGTCCATCAAGTCCAACGCGAGCGAGGCGGCGCCCGCGCGCTCCGGCGTGTCGGACGCAAAGCCCGCATCCACCGCAACCGTCACGTTGACGATGGGCGCGGAGTGACGTTCGAGCAGCATCACGCTCAACCCGTTCTTCAACGTCGCGCGCTGCACCTCGGGGAACTTCACCTCGGGCGCGCCGCCGAGCGTGGGCAGAACCTTGCGGTCGAGGCCGCTCTTCGCGGCTTCGAGTTTGGGGAAGGGCTTGACGAGCATCGTGTAGCTGTTCGCGCGCAGCCATTTCTGACCGGCCGCGCGCACGTCCGCGGGGCTGGCCTTCGACATCACTTCGAGCTTGTCGAGGTATGCGTCGGGCGCGCCGCCGTAAGTCATGCTCTCGGCCAGCACGTCGGAGCGGCCGCCGAAGCCGCCCAAGCGCTCGATGCCGCGCAGGAAGTCCGCGAGCGTGCGGCTGCGCGCGCGCTGCAACTCTTCGGCGGTCGGCCCCTTGTCGATCAGCTCGTTCACGACCGCGTCCATCTCGCGCTCGGCCTCGGCCGGGTCTACGCCCTGCTTGACGGTGACGGCGACGGAAAAGAGGCTCCCCAGCTCGCTCTTGTTCATGCCCGCGCTGACGGCCGTCGCCAAGCCCTTCTCGTAGACGAGACGCCGGTCGAGGCGCGCGCTCTTCGAGCCCGAGAGCACCTCGGCGAAGAGCGAGAGGTGCTCGGCCTCGGCGTCGCGCCACGCGGGCGCGTGGTAGAGGCGGTAGATGCGCGCCTGCGGGACGCGGTCGTTCATCTCGTCGCGGATATTGCGTTCGAGCCGCGGTATCCATTCCTGCGTGCGCGCGAGCGGCGGCCCCGGCTGGATGCCGCCGAAGTACTTCTTCACCAGTTCCAGAGCGCGCTCGGGCGTGATGTCGCCCGCGAGCGAGATGACCGCGTTGTTCGGGCCGTAGTAAGTCCTGTACCACTCCTTCACGTCTTCGAGCGTGGCGGCGTTCAAGTCCTCCATCGAGCCGATGGTCGTCCACGAGTAAGGGTGCAGGGAGGGGTAGAGCTTCGGGGCGACCTCAAGGAAGACGCGGCCGTAGGGCGCGTTCTCGCCCTGCCGCTTCTCGTTCTGCACGACGCCGCGCTCGCGCTCAAGCATCTCCTTCGAGATGCGCGCTTCGAGAAAGCCCATGCGGTCGGCCTCAAGGTAGAGCGTGCGTTCGAGCGCCGAGACGGGCACGTCCTCGAAGAAGTTCGTGCGGTCAGAGTCGGTCGTCCCGTTGCGGTTGTTGGCGCCGACATCGTCCATCGCCTCGCGGAAGCCGTGCGGGTAGTTCTCCGAGCCGTTGAAGAAGAAGTGCTCGAAGAGGTGCGCGAACCCGGTCTTGCCCGGCTTCTCGTTGCGCGAGCCGACGTGATACCAGAGGTTGACGGCGACGACGGGCACGCTGTGGTCTTCGTGCACGAGGAGCGTCAGGCCGTTGTCGAGCACGAACTTCTTGTGCGCGATCTGGTAGCGCGCGCGGTCGAAGCGCGTGCCCGCCGCCTGCGCTTCAGCGGGCGCCGGGCGGCGGCGCTGTGCGTACGCGGCCCGCGGCGCGAGCTGTAGGAAGATTGAAGCCGTCAACGCGGCGGACAGGAGTAACCTCTGCTTCATAAGAGAACCTCGGGGTGGATGGGTTTGTGCGCTGAGATTCGGGACGCGACGCCGACAGGGGCGCAGCTTCTCGCTTGACGATTGCGGAGTTTACGCCGCGCGCGCCGTTTCGGCAACGGCCGGTTGCGGTAGTAATCTATCTCTACTCTTCCCGGCGGATTTTATCCACGATCTCGTAGGCGGGTTAAAAACGCGGCCGGAGTTATCGCTCGTTCTTCAAGGAGGGGACGCCGATGAGTCTCTTCAAGTTTGCTCTCCTGCTGGCGGTCGCGGCGAGCTTCACGCCGCACCGCGTCACTTCGACGGGCGCGCAGCCGTACAGGATTCTCGTCTTCTCGAAGACGGCCGGGTTCCGCCACGACTCCATCCCGGCCGCCGTCGCCGCCGTTAAAAATTTGGGCGCGCAGAATAACTTCGGCGTCGATGCCACCGAAGACGCCGCCGCCTTCAACGACGCGAACCTGCGGAACTACAAGGCCGTCGTCTTCCTCCTGACCACGGGCGACGTGCTGAACGCCGAGCAGCAGGCGGCGTTCGAGCGCTACATCCGCGACGGCAACGGCTACGTCGGCGTCCACTCGGCCAGCGACACGGAGTACGACTGGGCGTGGTACGGCGGGCTCGTGGGCGCGTACTTTCAGAGCCACCCGGCCGTACAGGCGGCGACCGTCCGCATCGAAGACCGTCAGCACCCTTCGACGGCCGGCCTGCCCGACCCCTGGGTACGTACCGACGAGTGGTACAACGTCACGCCGAACCCTAGGTCGCAGGTGCGCGTGCTGGCGCGGCTCGACGAATCGACCTACAACGGCGGCACGATGGGCGACCACCCCATCGCCTGGTATCACGCCTACGACGGCGGGCGCGCGTGGTACACGGCGGGCGGCTACACGCCGGAGAGCTATGCGGAGCCGAAATTTCTTGAGCACCTGTTGGGCGGCATCAGCTACGCCGCCGAGACGCCCGCCGTGGGGGCTCTGACCCTGCTCGCGGCCGAGGGGTCGAGCGCCGCGGCCGCGGCGCTCGATTCGGCGACCTTCGTGCGCGACCCCTTCTCCCTGACCACGGCGCACAACTTCAGCGCCGACGGGCGGACGAGGGTGATGCTCTTCGCCGTCAACCTGAAGCTGCTGCCGGGGGAAGACGCCTCGGCGCTCAACGCGCAGGGCGAAGACTCACAGCAGAGAGCCTTCGCCCTTCCGGTCGAATTCGTCGGGGCCGTCCCGAGCTTCGACTGGCTGACGCAGGTCAACGTCAAACTGCCGGACGGGCTCGCGGGCGCGGGCGACGTGTGGGTGAGCGTCACCCTCCGCGGCGAGACGAGCAACAAGGTGCTCATCCGCGTGGGTCAGCAGGAGTAGTCCGCCGCCTCGCACGGATTCTCAAATCGCCGGGTGAAGGGGGCTCGGGTCACGCGACCCGGCCCCCTTTTCAATTTCGCGGCGGGTGAGGAATTACACAACTATTACAAACGGGGCGGGCGTTAGCTGTTAGTCTTGAGTATCCCCCGCGTCTAAGTTGTGGCTGTCACAATTACAAGCGGGCTTACTTTGGGCACAGAGGACGGAATGAGCGAAAAAGCAGAAGTCTTGCAGCGGCGCACGGGCATCAACTGGGCCACGACGGTGGCGATGATCGTCTTCCACGCGGGCGCGATTGCGGCGCTCTTCACCTTCAGTTGGACGGCGGTCGCCGTCTCGGTCGTGCTGTGGTGGGTGTCGGGGAGCCTCGGCGTCGGCATGGGCTTCCACCGCCTGCTCACGCACAGGGGCTACAAGACGCCGAAGTGGGTCGAGTACTTCCTGACGCTATGCGGCACGCTCTCGCTCGAAGGCGGCGCCATCGACTGGGTCGTGACGCACCGTATCCACCACGGGCACACCGACGCGCCCGGCGACCCGCACACGCCGCGCGACGGGACGTGGTGGGCGCACATGGGGTGGATTCTGACGGGCACCGCGCAGCAGCACGGCGACGCCGTCATGTGGCGCTACGCGCCCGACATGATGCGTGACCGCTTCCACGTCCTGCTCAACCGCTTCTACTGGATACCGCAGATCGTCCTCGGGGTCACGCTGCTGGCGCTCGGCGGATGGACATTGATGCTGTGGGGCGTCTTCCTGCGCGTCGTCCTGAACCTGCACGCGACGTGGCTGGTCAACTCGGCGACGCACCTCTGGGGCTCGCGGCGGTTCGAGACGACGGACGACTCGACGAACCTGTGGTGGGTGGCGCTCCTGACCTTCGGCGAGGGCTGGCACAACAACCACCACGCGCACCCGACGGCCGCGCGCCACGGCCTCGCCTGGTACGAGGTGGACGTGAACTGGTGGGGCATCCGCACCCTCCAACTGCTCGGCCTCGCCAAAGAGATCAAGCTCATCAAGCAGTCCGCGGCCGACCCGCGACCCGCGGCCGAGCCCCTCAGGCGCGCGGCGTAGTTTGAAAAGGTGTTGGGTGCCGGGGGGGTGGTTTTGTGTGTTTGGGGGGGGGGGTGGAGACCACAGAATAGGAAGGCCCCC
>CAXTSK010000115.1:764-5681 GCA_964246655.1 uncultured Pyrinomonadaceae bacterium | reverse complement strand
GGGGGGGGGTGGGTGTGGTTGGGGGCGCCCCCTCCCCCCCCCCAACAAACCCCCCCCCCCCCCCCCCACCCCTCTTATCCTGCCACCCCTGTTAATTCATTCCCCCGCTATTTTAAAATGGCTTCATGCGCATCGGCGGCCGCCGCAAGTCTGTCATCTTCTTTTTGACGTTCGGCATCTGCCTCGTCGTCCTCGCGCTCGCCCTGAACGTCGGGTGGATTCTGCTCAACTGGCGCGAGGTGGCGCTGCTCGTCCTCGGCATCATCTTCTTCGGCCTCATCATCACGGGGCTTGTGCTGAACACGACCTTCCTCATCCGCGAGATCCGACGCAACGAGCAGCACGACGCCTTCATCAACGCCGTCACGCACGAGTTGAAGACGCCGCTCGCCTCGATACGCCTCTACCTCGAAACCCTCAAGTCGCGCGAAGTGACCGAAGAGCGCCGGCAGGAGTTCTACGACATCATGCTCGCCGACGGCGACCGGCTGCTGCGCACCGTCGAGCAGGTCTTGCACGCCGGACGCACCGCGCAGAAGAAGCGCGCCCTCAACCTCTCGGTCGTCGACCTCGGTGAGCTGGTGCGGGAGTGCCTGGAACTCGCGCGCCTGCGCCACGGCCTCGACCGCGACGCCATCCGCTACGCCGAGTCGCCGGACGCCGAAGGCGCGGGCGTCTCCGGCGACCGCGAGGAGTTGCGCGCGGCCGTCTCGAACCTGCTCGACAACGCCGTGAAGTATTCCGACCAGGACGTGCACGTCGAGGTCGAGATGGCGCCCCTGGACGAGCGCACGCTGACCGTGCGCGTGCGCGACAAAGGCATCGGCATCCACCGCAACCAACTCAAGCGCATCTTCAAACGCTTCTACCGCGTGCCCGGCCACTTCATGGCGCGCTTCAAGGGGACGGGCTTGGGTCTCTTCATCGTGCGCTCCATCGTCGAGCGCCACGGCGGGCGCGTCTACGCCGAGAGCGAGGGGCTTGGCCACGGCAGCACCTTCACCATCCAACTCCCGAGGGCCTAGATAAGTTGAGCAGGGTCTTAATAGTCGAAGACGAGAAGCACCTCGCCGACGGCCTCCGCTTCAACCTTGAGGCCGAGGGCTACGAGGTCGAGACGGCGCGCGACGGCGAGCAAGCGCTCAAGTTACTGCTCGACGAGGGCCGCGTCTTCGACGTGGTCGTGCTCGACGTGATGATGCCCGGCGTGGACGGCTTCTACGTCGCCGCGGAGTTGCGGCGCGCGGGCTTGTTCGTCCCCGTCCTGATGCTCACCGCGCGCGGACGCCCCGAGGACGTTTTGCGCGGCTTCGAGTCGGGCGCCGACGACTACCTCCCGAAGCCCTTCGAGCTGGCCGTGCTCATCGCGCGCATCAAGGCTCTGCTCCGCCGCCGCGACTGGCTCCGGCACGACCGCGGGGCGGCGGCGGAAGTGGTCGCGCCTCCTGTTAAAGTCGAAGATGAGAAGCGCCGGGACGAGACGGACACCTTTGCCTTCGACGGGAAGACCATCGACTTCGCGGCGCTTGAGCTGCGCACGAAGGGGCGCGCGCTGCGCCTGACGCTGATGGAGGCGGAGTTGCTGCGCCACCTCGTCCGCCGCGTGGGGCAGGTCGTCTCGCGCAAGTCCCTGCTCGAAGAGGTCTGGGGCCTGCACGAGGACACGGACACGCGCGCCATCGACAACTTCATCGTGCGGTTGCGCAAGTACATCGAGGACGAGCCCTCGCGCCCGCGCCACCTTCTCACCGTCCGCGGCGTCGGCTACCGCTTCGTCGCCGAGGGAGCGACACGCGCCGACTGACATGGACGAGCAATCTCATTCACGAACACAGAACCGACTCGTCGTCGGGCTCGGCGAGCTGATCTGGGATCTGTTTCCCGAAGGGCGGCGGCTGGGCGGCGCGCCGTCGAACTTCGCATACATCTCGCGGCTGCTCGGCGGCGAGGCGGCCGTCGCCAGCCGCGTCGGCCGCGACACGCTCGGCGAAGAGGCTTTGAAGAGACTTGAACGCGCGGGGCTCTCGACGCTCTACCTACAGACGGACGACGAGCACCCGACGGGCACCGTCGGCGTCCGCATCGGCGCGAACGGGGAGCCGCACTTCAACGTCAACGAGAACTCGGCCTGGGATTATTTGGAGTGGACGCCCGGGTGGGAGCGCCTGGCCGCGAGCGCCGACGTGGTCTGCTTCGGCACGCTCGGCCAGCGCCGCCCCGAGGCGCGCGCGACCATCGAGCGCTTCCTCGCGGCGACGCGCGCGGACACGCTCCGCCTCTTCGACGTGAACCTGCGCCACTCCTTCTTCACGCCCGAGATGCTCACGCGCTCGCTCCGGCTCTCGACCGTCGTCAAGCTCAACGCCGAAGAACTCTCTGCCGCCGGCTCGATGCTGAACTTGAGCACGGCGGGCGAGCTTGAGACCGGCCGCGAGCTTCTTAAGCTCTTCGACCTCCGTCTGGTGGCCGTCACGCGCGGCGCCTCGGGAAGTTTGCTCGTCTCAAGCGACGACACGAACGAGCACCCCGGCTTTCGTGCGGAGCAAGTCGCCGATACCATCGGTTGCGGCGACGCCTTCGCCGCCGCGCTCGCGCACTGCCTGCGCCGCGGCGCCCCGCTCTCGCTCTCGAACGAGATCGCCAACCGCGTCGGCTCCTGGCTCGCCACGCAGACGGGCGCCACGCCCGAGGCCGACCCCGAAACAATCGCACGCCTCCTCGCAGGTTTACCAGAGCAGTAGGCAGTAGGCAGATGGCAGCAGGCAGTCCGTTCCGCATGATGGGGGTTGAGAGATTAATGCGGAAGTTTTGACAGCAAAGTTTTAAACTGCCTACTGCCATCTGCCTACCGCCTACTGTATTCTTAAGTCAATGGCACCGAGGACTGTGAGGGCGACGCGTTACGTGACGCCGCTGCGCGAGGGCGGGAGTCTGCCGGCCATCGTGGAGGCCGACGACGACGGGCTCTACGTCCTGAAGTTCAGGGGCGCGGGTCAGGGCACGAAGGCCCTCATCGCGGAACTGCTGGCGGGCGAGTTGGCGCGCGCGCTCGGGTTGCCCGTGCCCGAGATCGTCTTCGTCGAAGTGGACGCGACGCTCGCGCGCACGGAGCCCGACCCCGAGATACAGGACTTGATCCGTGCGAGCGCGGGCCTCAACCTCGCGCTCGACTACCTGCCCGGCTCCATCGCCTTCGACCCGGCGGCCGAGAAGGTCGAGCCCGGCCTGGCCTCGTCCATCGTCTGGTTCGACGCGTACGTCACGAACGTTGACCGCACGGCGCGCAACACCAACATGCTCATGTGGCACCGCCGCCTCTGGCTCATCGACCACGGCGCCGCGCTCTACTTCCAACACTCTTGGGACAACTACCTCGAACGCAGCCGCTCGCCCTTCAAACAGATTAAGGATCACGTCCTGCTTCCCTTCGCCGCGGAACTCGAAGCGGCGGACGCGCGCCTCTCGGCGCTCGTGACGGCAGACTTGATAAAAGGGCTGCTGTCACTCGTCCCTGACGAATGGCTGACTTCGGAGGCGCGCTTCGCGGACGCGAACGCACATCGCGAAGCTTACGCCGAATACCTGCTCTCGCGCCTGACGGCGCCGCGCGACTTCGTCAAGGAGGCGGCCGATGCCCGAGCTGTGTCCGTTTGACTACGCCGTCGTCCGCGTCGTCCCGCGCGTCGAGCGCGGCGAGTTCGTCAACGCCGGCGTCATCGTCTCCTGCCCCGGCCGGAACTATCTCAAGGCGCGCGTGGAATTGGACGCCGGGCGCCTCGCCGCCATCGACCCCGGCTTCGACCGCGAGACCGTCGAGCGACACCTCGCCGCCATCCCGCTCATCTGCGAGGGCGGCGCGCAGGCGGGCCCCATCGGACTGCTCCCGCAGCGCGCGCGCTTCCACTGGCTCGTCGCCCCGCGCAGCACGATCATCCAGACCTCGCCCGTCCACACGGGCTTCTGCGATGACGGCGACGCGATGCTCGAACACCTCTTCGACACAATGGTTCGCCCCGTCCGCGCGAAGTAAAAAATTTTCCCCGCCGCCTAAAACCGCACGCCGTTCGCCCGCCGTATATCAGGCAAGCTACGGGACAACTAAAGACTGACGGAGGGAATGAAAGATGAAGAGAACTTTGTTCGCAATGATGTTGGTGGCCGCGGTGTCCATGCCGCTGGCGGCGCAGATGATGGGCGGCGGCACCGGCAACAATAACCCGATGGTCGGCGGCGCGCCGATGTACAAGACGAAGAACATCGTCGAGAACGCGATGAACTCGGCCGACCACACGACGCTCGTCGCGGCGGTGAAGGCCGCAGGGCTCGTCGAGACGCTTCAGGGCAAGGGGCCGTTCACGGTCTTCGCGCCGACCAACGCCGCCTTCGACAAGCTGCCCGCCGGCACGGTCGAGACGCTCGTCAAGCCCGAGAACAAGGCGACGCTGACGAAAATCCTGACTTACCACGTCGTCGCCGGCAAGTACGACTCGAAGAAACTCATGCAGCTCATCAAGAAGGGCGGCGGCCAGGCCGCGCTCAAGACCGTGAGCGGCGGCACGCTCACCGCGCGCATGAACGGCATGAACGGCATCTCGCTCACCGACGAGAAGGGCGGCACGTCGAACGTCACCATCGCCGACGTGTACCAGTCGAACGGCGTCATCCACGTCATCGACACCGTCGTCATGCCTAACTAAGGCGGTAGGCGGTAGGCAGATGGCAGTAGGCAGTTAAGAGCCGCGTTGAGGAAGTTGGAGATTTAACCCATACTACTCGACCGCAGGGCTTTTAACTGCCTACTGCCATCTGCCAACTGAGGTTTACATCATGAACAGACGAAGCTTTCTCACGTCGGCGCTGGCGCTCGGGGCTTTCGCCGCGCTCGAAGCGCGGGCGTTCGCGGCCTCTGATAAGGGA
>CAXTSK010000115.1:0-754 GCA_964246655.1 uncultured Pyrinomonadaceae bacterium | reverse complement strand
GTTCGAAGACGGGCGTCGTCGGCAGGGTCGTCAAGACGGACGAGGAGTGGCGGCGGCTTCTGACGCCGGAGCAGTACGAGGTGACGCGGCGCGGGGGCACGGAGGCGCCGGGTTCGAGCCCGCTCACGGAAGAGCACCGACGCGGCACGTTCCTCTGTGTCTGCTGCGACCTGCCGGTCTTCAGCTCGAAGGCGAAGTACGATTCGCACACGGGCTGGCCGAGCTTCTGGCAGCCCATCAACAAGCGGCACGTGCGCGAGCAGGAAGACCGGAGCCTCGCGGAGGTTCGCACCGAAGTCATCTGTGCACGCTGCGACGCGCACCTCGGCCACGTCTTCGACGACGGCCCTGACCCGACGGGCCTTCGCTACTGCATGAACGGCGTGGCGCTGAAGTTCGTCGCGGGCAAGGCGTGAGGAGCCCGCGGCCGTTAAGGTGTTCTCGTTAACGTTCGCGCGGGCCGTCGTCGCCTCTGCCGCCGCGGCCCCGGCGCCCTCGGCCCTCTTCGCGCGACTTGCGGAACTCCTCCCACTGCTCGGGGGTAAACACCTGCTTCAGGCGCTCGTCGGCGTCCCTGCGTATCTCGGTGAAGCGCGGCTCGGACTCTTTGCGCAACGCCTCCAACCTGTTCCTCGTCTCGCCGAAGATTTGCCGCACCTGCTCCTGCTGCTCGGGGCTGAGCTTGAGGTCTTCGCTCATCTTCTCGAAGCGGTCGCGCCGTCCGCCGCCGTCGCGCGACCAGGCGCGGTAGGCC
>CAXTSK010000114.1:9654-11160 GCA_964246655.1 uncultured Pyrinomonadaceae bacterium | reverse complement strand
ACTACACGGGGCACTACCGCCAGTTCCTCTTCGACGGACGGCTCGATCACAGGTTCACTTCGAAACAGTCCCTAATGGCGCGCGTGAACGTTGACCGCTTCTTCGACGACAACCCGCAGGACGCCGTCGGCGGCACGAACGCGCCGAGCGTCGCGCGCAGGTACTCGCGCCGTGCGTGGACGCTTCAGAGCAACCTCACGTCGGTCTTCAGCCGGAGCCTCGTCAACGAGGCGCGCTTCACGTACCTGCACGGCGACCCCGTGACGAAGTGGGAGGCGGGGACGCTCTCGACCACCTACACGCGCGGCGGCACAGTGCCGTTCACCATCGGCCAGTCGCGCGCCGCCGACATCTTCAGCCACCAGATTCAGTTCGGCGACACGCTGTCGTGGTCACTCGGCCAGCACTACCTGCGCCTCGGCGGCAGCGTCATCCACCACACCTCCGGCGGCACGGGCAGCGAGCCCGGCACGGCCATCCTCGGCACGTTCACCTTCAGGAACACGTCAACGGCGCCCTTCGGCTCGCTGACGCTGGCCGACGTGCAGAACTACCAGCAGCCGATCAACTTCGGCATCGACAGCTACGAGCTGAAGCAGTGGCTCCTGACCGGGTTCGTGCAGGACGACTGGAAGGTGTACCCGGACTTCACCTTGAACCTCGGCCTGCGCTACGACCGCCAGACGTTGACCGACGCGACGAAGAACTTCGCGCCGCGCATCGGCTTCGGCTGGCATCCGAACGGCGACGCGCGCAGCTCGGTGCGCGGCGGCTACGGGATGTACTACACGCAGATTCGCTCGAACGCGGTCGCGAGCTTCCTCGTCAACGGGCTCGACGGCCTGACGACCTACACGGCCACCTCGCTTGATCCGGGCTTCCCGACCTGCCTGACGTGCGTGCCCGTCAACGTCGATCCGCGGACGGTGCCGGCCAGACTGCTGCCCGCGCGCGACATCACCATCAGGGCGGGCCGCGCGGACTTCTACCGGACGCAGTTCACACAGTACGGGCTCAACTTCGACCGGCTGCCGAACTACCCCGGCCAACTCGTCAACCCGCGCAGCCAGATCATCACCTTCGGCGCGGAGCGCGAGTTCGTCGGCGGACTGTTCATCGGCGCCGACTACGTGAAACAGCATCTCAGCAACATCGACCGCACGATTGATCTGAACGCGCCGACGCCCTTCGACCGCAACGCGCCCGGGCTGGTCAGGAGCGTGGCGGTTGCCAACAACAGCCGCGCGATCGCGCCCGTCCCCGGCGGCGTGCGGCAGGTCAACGTGCTGACGAACTTCGGCAAGGCCGACTACAACGGCATCCAGACGCAGTTGACCTACCGCGGCAACCGCAAGATGTTCGCCTCCGCCAGCTACACGCTCTCGCACGCGAGCAACACGACGGAGCCGGACGGCAACGGCATCGGCCCCAACGAGAGCAACATCTCGCGGCTCGGCGAAGACGAGCGCGGCCCGAGCGTCGTCGATCAGCGCCACCGCGCCGTCT
>CAXTSK010000114.1:4771-9629 GCA_964246655.1 uncultured Pyrinomonadaceae bacterium | reverse complement strand
CACGTTCCTCTACCACTTCCCGTACAACTTCACGGCGGGCACCGTCTCGATGTTAGCGTCGGCGCGGCCGTTCAACGCGACGACGGGCGTGGACAACAACGGCGACGGCATCAACAACGACCGCCCGGTCGTCAACGGCGTCGTCCTCCGCAAGTCGGTGTTCCGCGGGTCGGGGACACAGGACGTTTCCATCTTCGCCGAGGAGCGCATCAGGCTGACGGAGCGCACGTCGCTCCTGCTCCGGCTTGAGGGCTTCAACATCTTCAACCACGGGAACTACCTCGGGCGCGGCCTGACCATCTACGGCGACACGGGCACGCCGCTCCCGACGTTCGGGCAGTTGGTCGCGGTCGGCTCGTCCACCAACGCGCTCCCCGCGTTCGCCAACGTTGACCCGCCGCGGATGTTCCAACTGCAAGCGCGGTTCACCTTCTGAGCCGAAGAGGATTAACCACAGAGACACAGAGGCACGGCTAAAGTCACTTAGCTGTGCCTCTGTGTCTCTGTGGTAAAATTCTTCTCATACACATCGATGAAACGAATCCTACTTTTCGCGTTGCTTCTCGCCGCGCTCGTCGCGGCAGTTAGCTGCTCGCGCTTCAACAATCCGTCCAACGACGCGAAGGCCGAGCGCATAGTTGTCATCTCGCAGACTTACAACGAAATCATCTGGGCGCTCGGGGCGCAGGAGAGCATCGTCGGCGTCGATTTCTCAAGTACCTACCCGCCCGACGTGAAGAAGGTGCAGACCGTCGGCTATCACCGCGCTCTGAGCGCCGAGGGCATTCTGTCGCTCCACCCGACCGCCATCATCCACGACAACAACATCGGCCCGCCGCAGGTCGTCGAGCAGTTGAAGGGGTTGAACATCCCGATGAAGACCTTCGAGGCGAAGAACGACTCGGTCGAAGGCACGAAGAACCTCATCCGCGAGATGGGCGCATACTTTCATAAGGAGCAGCGGGCCGAAGAGCTATGCCGCGCGCTCGACACGCAGATGGCGGCCTCGCTCGAAGCGGTCAAGAAGTACACAGACCGCCCGCGGGTCGCGGTCATACACTTCGGGCGCGCGTCGAACGTCTACCTCGTGGTCGGGAAGGGCGGCGGAACCGGCGACGGCAGCGCGGCCGGCCGGATGATAGAATGGGCGGGCGGCGAGATGGCGATCAACTCCGACCGGATGCAGCGCATGGAGTCGCCCGAGATAGTCGCGCAGGCGAACCCGGACGTGATCCTCGTCACCGACTACGGCTTCGACCGCGCGGGCGGAGACCTTGAGCAGATCAAGGCTCTGCCCGGCGTCGCCACCTCGAACGCCGCGAAGAACAACCGCATCTACCGCATCGAAGAGAATCAGCTCATGTACTTCGGCCCGCGCTCCGGCGAGAACGTCGAGAAGGTGGCCGCGGTCATTCACCAAAAGTGACCAGACGACGCCGGAACCGCGGAGCACTGCTCGTCGCACTCGCCTTCACGACGCTCCTCGTGCTGGCCGCGTCCATCCGCTACGGAGCGATTGATTTTTCGATTACTGCCATCGGTGAAGCGCTCGCTTCACTTCTTCCCGGCCACCCCGCGCCGACTTTAGACCAACGCATCTTCCTTGAACTGCGACTGCCGCGCGCCGTCCTCTGCCTGCTCGTCGGCGCGAGCCTCGGGACGGGCGGCGCGCTGATGCAGGCGCTCTTCCGCAACCCGATTGTCGAGCCGGGGCTCGTCGGGACTTCGAGCGGCGCGGCCTTCGGCTCGGCGCTCTTCTTCGTCCTCGGCGGCGCGCTCAACCTCGGCGCGAGTATTTGGAGCCTGCCCGCGGCGGCGTGTCTCGGCGGCGTGCTCTCGACCTACCTCGTCTTCCTCCTCGCGCGCTCGCGTGAGGACGGGCGCGCCTCAATCGTGACGCTGCTGCTGACGGGTCTCGCGGTCAATGCGCTCTTCATGAGCGCCATCGGGTTCCTCTCCTACATCGCGCGCGACCCGCAGGCGCGCTCGATTACTTTCTGGAGTTTGGGGACGCTCTCGGGCGCGAGCTGGCGCGCGGTCGAGGTCGTCGCGGTCTCGACGCTGGCGGGCACAACGGTCGCGCTCCGCTACGCGAAGCAGCTCAACGCGCTGATGATTGGGGAAGAGGAGGCGACGTACCTCGGCGTGAACGTGAACCGCTTGAAGTGGATCATTCTCTCCGTCAACGTCGTCATCGTCGCGGTCGCGACGGCGTTCACCGGCGTCATCAGCTTCGTCGGCCTGGTCGTCCCGCACATCCTGCGGATGCTGGGCGGGGCCGACAACCGCTACCTCATCGTCGGAAGCGCGCTGACGGGCGCGACGCTTCTGAGCCTCGCCGACCTCATCGCGCGCCTGACGCTCCGGCCCGCGGAACTGCCGATAGGCATCGTCACCTCGGCGGTCGGCGTGCCCGTCTTCCTCCTGCTGCTGCGCCGAAGGCAGTACGTCTTCTGAAGATGCTCGAAGCCCGCGACATCGCCTTCCGTGTCGGCGACAAGACGCTCCTGTCCGGCGTGTCGGTCAAGTTCGAGCCGGGCCGACTCCACCTCGTCATCGGCCCGAACGGCGCGGGCAAATCGACCCTCATCAAGGTGCTCGCGCGCCTGCTGCGCCCGCACGCAGGCCGCGTCGAGTACGAAGGCGCGGACGCCAGCCGCGCGAGCGAAGTGGATTTAGCCAAACGTCGGGCCGTGCTCTCGCAGGCGGTCGAGGTCGCGTTCCCTCTGACCGTCCGCGAGGTCGTCATGATGGGCCGGCACCCGCACTTCGGCAGCCGCCCCGGCCCCTTGGACGAGAAGGTCGTCGATGAGTTGATGAAGTTCTTCGACGTGGAGGAGTTCGACGGGCGCGACTACCAGACGCTCAGCGGCGGCGAGCGCCAGCGCGTCAACTTCGCGCGCGTGCTCTCGCAACTGTGGCGTCCCACGACCTCCTGTCGCTACCTGTTTCTCGACGAGCCGCTCACGTTCCTCGACATCCGCCACCAGATCGACTTCATGAAGAAGGTGCGCGCCTTCGCCGACGCATCGGACGTGGTCACGGTCGGCGTCGTCCACGACCTCAATCTCGCCGCACGCTTCGCCGACCAGATCATCCTGCTCGACCACGGCCGCGTCGTCGCCACAGGCTCACCCGCCGAAGTGCTCACACACGAACGCATCCGCGACGTGTTCGGCGTCAAGCCGACCTTCGTCCCGGCCGCGCAGTCCGGCCTTCACCTCATCTTTGATTGATGCGTCAGGGTAAGAGATTCGAAATCAGCTCGCCGAGCCATTCGAAGTCGATGGGTTTGGTGACGAAGGCGTTGCAGCCGGCGGCGAGGGCGCGGGCGCGGAGGTCTTGGTCGTGGTGGGCGGTGACGGCGACGATGACCGTCTCCTTGAGTTCGGGGTTGGCGCGGATGCGCTCGGCCGCGGCGAAGCCGTCGAGGACGGGGAGATTCAAGTCCATCAGGACGACTTCGGGCCGCACGCTCTCAGCGATCTCGACGGCCTGCGCGCCGTCGGAGGCTTCGAGGATGTGAAACCCTTTGTGTTCGAGCGCGAGCCGCATGGCAAGGCTCGTGTCCTCGTAGTCTTCGACGACGAGGATGGTTAGGTCTTCGGGCCGCCTCTCTGACATTGCTGGATGATTCCTTAAAACGCGCTGCTTATCAACCGGAGGGCGGCAAAATAATAGTTCTGCAACGACAATGCAACTCCGGCGCGTCACCCGCGTGGTAACAATGCACCGCGCCGCACCGAGCGGGCGCCGAGTCCTCCCATCTTTGCCAACATTTATACAACATTCATCGAGGTCACCCGACTTGAAGAGTGAACAGGATTACCGCATGCGCGAGTGCGTCCACCGCGCGGCCGGCGCGCCGGGCAACTACTACGACGGCCGCACCTACGTCAAACACCTCCAACGGTTGCCGTCCGACGCGGCCCTCCGCGCCGCCGCGCGCGTCACGCCCTTCTTCTGGGCCGACGCCGCGCACATACACGTCTGGCTCTGCCGCGACTGCGCCGACGAACTGGGACTGACGGAGAGAGAGTCGGATGCGGCGTAAAAAGAAGTAGGCAGTAGGCAGATGGCAGCAGGCAGTTATAGAAATCCTGTCTTAACTGCCTGCTGCCATCTGCCTACTGCCTACTGTTCAACCTGCGAGCGGTTTGCCGCAGCGGTTGCAGAAGCGTGCGGAGGGGTCTTTCTGTTTGGCGCCGCAGGAGGCGCAGGTGTGTTCGACGCTCAGGTTCGCTCCGCACTTCGAGCAGAAGGGCGAGCCGGAGGTGACGATCGAGCCGCAGGTGCCGCAACTCCCGGGCATCGGCGGCACGTAGCCGCCGGCCTTGCGTTCGATGTGGGCCTCGATAATCTCCCAGGCGTTCTCGGTCAGCTTGTGCTGCCAGTATGCGCCGAGGGCGGGGGCGGCCAGCAACAGCGTCCCGATGCCGGCCGTCAGGACGACGATGGCCGCCGCGACCGCCGCCTTGTCGAGCCACTTCTGCATCCCGATCTCGACGCGCGTCCCGCCCTGGTCGGGCGTGATCTTAATCGTCAGTGCGGCCGACAGCCCCGTCAGGTCGCGGAGCGTGCTCGACTTGCGCGCCTGGATGACCGCCATCGTCGAGACCTGCATCGTCTGGACTTCGAAGCCCTTGTCCTGGTCGAAGAGGACGCGCAGCTCGCGCGTGAGCTGTGCGGTGTCGGCCCGAACGCCCGGATAGAATCTGCTCTCCATAAATCTCCTCTGCGATTCCTTTCGCGCCCTATTCTACGACACAAACCGCCGCGCGGTTCGGCTTAAAGAGGCAGTAGCGCCCCCCGGGGGGGGGGGGGGGGGGGGGAGGGGAGTAGCCAGGAGGGGGGCGCC
>CAXTSK010000114.1:0-4761 GCA_964246655.1 uncultured Pyrinomonadaceae bacterium | reverse complement strand
CGGGTGACTTCCCCAACCCCCCGGCCCGCCCCCCCCCGCCCCCCCCCCACGGTCGGGCTACTGCCTTATCAATCTCTGAGTCTGCCTCAGTCGTTCTTCTTCGCCGCCTTCGCTTTGGTCTTCAGGTCTTCGGCCGTGACGCCGCGCTCCCTGGCCGCGTCCGTTATCTCGCGCGCGGTCTCAAGCGCTCGGTCGAGCTGGTCGGCCTCGGCCTCGTTCTGGACGGACTCGCGCAGCTTCGTCAGCTCGGGCAGCATCCGCGCGGTCGCCTCCGAGAGCATGTAGAGCGACTTGCGCAGCAGAGGACTTTCGCGGTTGTGCTCGGCCACGTCGTCCACGTTGACGACGGCCTCGTCGAGTATCTTCGAGATGTCGTAGAAGAGCTGCGCGCGCGAGCCCTGCACCTCGCCCCACTTCTCCTTCTCCTTCGGGGCGTTCTTCGCGGACTCGGCCGGGTTGGTGACGGCGAGCAGGCGGCGCTCGGCGGCCGTGATGAAGACCTTCGTGCGCGCGTCCAACTCCTGGTTGTCGCGGACGAGTTCGATCTCCTCGGGCGTCAGGTGCTCTCGCTTCTGCGCGGAGGCCGCCGCGGCGAGCGACAGGCAAAGGCAGAGCGCGAAGAGAAGGGAAGCGGCGCGTTTAAGGCGCGCGGGAACTCGACGGGAGGACTGGGGGTTGTTCATCGCTTACTGCTGTTGCTTCTGCTGGTCGGGCTTCTTGTCGGGGGCGGACTGCGCGGCCGTGTTGGTGGTGGCGCGCTCGCCCTCGGGCGTGGCCTCTTCGGGGAGGCGCGGCTCGCGCATAACCGAGTCGGAGTAGAAGGCGCTGAGCGCCTGGTCGCGCCGGTCGCGGACGAAGTCGATGGCGTCCTTGAGGTAGACGGCGTGCCGCTCGGGCAGCACGCGGCGGATGGACTCCAAACGCGTGACGTGCGAGCGCAGAGTGATCTCGACGCGCTTGAAGATGTCGCGCAGCTTGTTGCTGACTTTGCCCTTGTTGTTGTCGCCGTCGTCCGACGCGTTCAGCGTGCGGACTGTGTCTTCGACGACGGCCTCGTAGATGCCGATCTCGGCGGTCGAAGCCTCGAACTTGTCCTGCTGGGCGAGCTGCGCGGCGAGCGCGAGCCGCTCCTCGGCGATCTCCATGCTGAGGCGCGCGCGGGCCTTCGAGTCCCTCGCGCCTTCGAGCCTCTGGCGCACGTCGGGCGGCATGTAGCGCAGGGGCGGCGGGCCGTCCTCGCGCTGCGGCTGCGGCTGTTGCGCCGCGCCGTCCTGCGCCTGCGCGGCCGCGCACGCGAGCAAAGTGAAGATGAGAATCAGCGTTGCCGAAACGCGCCCGTCGAGAGTACGCGCCGTCGTCGTCTGCTCCGCGCTGCGATACATGTCCATCACTGCGCCCTCTTGTCTTTCTTCACCCCTTCGCCGCGCTTGATCTGATTGCGCAGCGAGGGGAGCCGCAGGTTGACCTTCTCGATCTCAAGCTGGTTGACGCCGGAGTCGGCGCGCGCGAGGAACGTCTCGTACTCGGCGAGCGCCTCCTCGAACTCACCCATCCGGTCGTGCGCGATGGCGATGAAGAAGTGTACGACAGCCAGCTCGGGCTTCGCACGCTCGATCCATTTGTATTCCGAAACGGCCCGGTTGTAAAGCTTTAACTCGAACAGGGCCGCGGCGAAGTTGGCGTGCGCCTCGTAGTGCTCGGGCGCGGCCGCGATGACGCGCTCAAGGATGGCCGCCGCCTCCGGAAATTTGCGGAGCTGCACGAGCGCCGCCGCGTAGCCGACGGCGTAGTCAACGTTGCGCGGCTCGGCCTCGGCCGCGCGCCTGTAGAGTTCGGCGGAGCGCTCTGGGTTGTCGGTGCGTAAGAGTCTTCCGAGGCAGGCGAGCGCGGCCGCGTTCTTCGGCTCTGTCAAGATGAGCTGTTCGAGCGCGGCGCGCGCCTCGGGCGTGTCGTCGCAAGGCAGGTCGGTGAGGGCCGCGTGGAGCTTACGTCCCTCCTCTGACTGTTTGGCCTCTTCGGGCAGAGTCTCATAGACGCGGCGCGCTTCTTCTCGTTTCCCGATGAGTCCGTAACGATTGGCGAGGGCGATGGCGAGCTTCCAATCTGATTTTATGAGAGGTTCTAAAGCACGCAAGTCTTCGAGGGCTCTTTCTTTCTCGCCGGAGCTGATGAGGAGGTCGGCGCGGCCGAGCCTCGCATCGACGTTCGCGCCATCGACCTCGACCGCGCGGCCGAAACTCTTCAACGCCCCGGCCGAGTCTTTCGTACTCAACTCGGCGCGAGCGAGCGAGACCCAGAGCGTCGGGTCGTCGGCCTTCAACTCGGTCGCGCGTCGCCAGAACGTTGCACTCTCGGCCATGTCGCCCGCGCGCGCCCGAAGCTCGGCGAGCGCGACGGTCGCGGTCAGATTCTTCGCGTCGAGTTCGAGTGCGCGGCGCAGTAAAGGTTCTGCTTCCTTCTCTCGCCCCGGCGTTCGCACCAGCAACAGCCCGAGCGCGGCGGGCGGGAGCGCCCACGTCTTGCGCAACTCCATCGAGCGGCGGTAAGACTTCTCGGCCTCGGGCAGACGCTTCAAGGCGATGAGCGCGGCGGCCTTCTGAAACTCCGCCTCGGCGAAGTCGGGCTTGACCTGCAAAGCCTCTTCGTAGAGTTCGAGCGCGCGCTCAAACTCCTTCTTCGCGTGCGCCTCCTGCCCGCGGTTGAAGAGCTTGACGGGGTCGGCCGCCGTCTCGTCAAACTCGTCCCTCTCCTGCGCCTGTGTGCCATGCGCACACACGAGCAGGAGCGCGAACGCGAACGCGACGACGAGACGACCGGGTCGGAAGCCGCAGAGCATCGGAACGATTGTCACGGGGAAAAGTGTCAGACCGAAACTGCCCACGTTAGGGAGACGCAAGCGTGAGTTTCGCGCCGAATATAGCACGCGCGCGCCGGCCCGTCACCCCCGTTGGATGATTTGAAATTTGAAATTTCGAATTTAAAATTCGTTCTACTCTGTCACGACGATATGGGTTGCGTGGCCCGCGCTCGTGAGATAACATCCGAGACCGGTAAGTTTCTTAAAACCAAAACAGTTCAAGGCAGTGGGAGAGTCCGCGGCGGCGACTGCGTTCGTGCGCGCCGCGGGCCTGAAAGGTAAGCGTGAACAGTCCGGCCGTCGAAGAAGAAGTGCGGGGCGGGGAAGTCGTCGGATCGCTGACGACCGAAGAGTCCGAAGCTCTTTTGAAAGAGGAGGCGTTGCGCGCCATCCTCAAAGAGATGGGCTCGGCGCTCGTTGCCTTTTCCGGCGGCGTGGACAGCACGTACCTCGCGCACGTCGCCAACGAGGCGCTCGGCGCGCGCGCACTCTGCGTCACGGGCGTCTCGCCGAGCCTCGCCTCGAACCAGCAAGCAGAGGTCGCCGCGCTCGTCTCCCGTCTCGGTCTGAACCACGAGTACATCCGGACGGGTGAGATGGACGAGCCGCGCTACCTGCGCAACGAGTCCGACCGCTGTTACTTCTGCAAGTCCGAACTCTACACGAAGCTCGCGCCGCTGGCCACGGCCCGCGGCTTTGCTTTTGTGTTGGACGGCTCGACGACCGACGACCTCGGCGACTACCGTCCGGGGCGCGCGGCGGCGGGCGAGCGCGGAGTGCGGAGCCCTCTGGTCGAAGCCAGCATGGGGAAGAAGCATGTGCGGCTTTTAAGTAAGCGCGCGAACCTCTCGACCTGGGACAAGCCCGCGAGCCCCTGTCTCTCCTCGCGCCTCGCGTACGGCATGCCCGTCACCATCGAGCGCCTGCGCACAGTGGACACGGGCGAGCAGGTCATGCGCGAGCTGGGCTTCCGCGAGTTCCGCGTACGCCACCACGGCGAGCTGGTCAGGCTCGAAGTCGCGCCGGAAGAGTTGGACAAGGCACTCAAACGCGAAGTCGCGGACGATCTGGCGCGGCGCTTCCGCGCGCTCGGCTTCCGCTACGTCACGCTCGACCTGCACGGCTACCGCACGGGCGCGATGAACGAAGTGCTGAAGAAGAGTAGTCAGTAGTCAGTAGCGCTCCGCGTTGCGGGCGTTAACACTGGCATCCTGACGTTTCGACTTAGAAGGATTTCCTACTGTCTACTGACTACTGATTACTTTTTTCGGAGACGACAATGACAAAGGCAATGATGGACGACCCGCGGCGCATCAGGGAGGAGAACCCCTTCGAGTCGATGATGGAGCGCTTCGACCGCGCCGCGCAGTTGCTCAACCTCAACCCGGACCTCTACGCCGTGATGCGCGTACCGAACCGCGAGCTGAAGGTCTATATCCCCGTCCGCATGGACTCCGGCCGCATCGAGGTCTTCGAGGGCTTCCGCGTCCAGCACAACTTCGCGCGCGGGCCCGCCAAGGGTGGCATCCGCTACGCGCCCGACGTGTCGATTGACGAGGTGCGTGCGCTCGCGGCGTGGATGACGTGGAAGTGCGCCGTCGTCAACGTCCCCTTCGGCGGCGGCAAGGGCGGGGTAATCTGCGACCCGTCGATGATGTCGCTCGGGGAGTTGGAGCGCATGACGCGCCGCTACGCGGCCGAGCTGATTGACTTCATCGGCCCGGAGCGCGACGTGCCCGCGCCCGACATGAACACCAACGAGCAGACGATGGCGTGGATCATGGACACCTACTCCATGCACGCGCGCCACACCGTCAACGCCGTCGTCACCGGCAAGCCGGTCGAGCTGGGCGGGTCGCGCGGCCGGCGCGCCCTGCGATCTGTGCGAATTCGGACGGGTTGCG
>CAXTSK010000113.1:0-11160 GCA_964246655.1 uncultured Pyrinomonadaceae bacterium | reverse complement strand
GGCGAGCCGCTCGTTGACTTCTTCGACACGTTGAAGATCAACGTCGTCAACCGCGCGGTCGGCGGCCTGAGCAGCCGCACGTACCTGACCGGCGGCCACTGGGAGCGCGTGCTCGCGATGCTCAAGCCCGGCGACTTCGTCGTCATGCAGTTCGGCCACAACGACGCCGGCCCGCTCGGCGACACCTCGCGCGCGCGCGGCACCATCCGCGGCACGGGCGAAGAGGCCGAAGAGATAGACAACCTCCTGACCAAACAGCACGAGACGGTTCACACCTACGGCTGGTACTTGCGTAAGTTCATCGCGGACGCGCGCGCGAAGGGCGCGACGCCCATCGTCTGCTCGCTCGTGCCGCGGAAGATTTGGAAGGACGGGCGCGTCGCGCGCAACGCGGATTCCTACGCCGGGTGGGCCGCGGAGGTGGCGCGGCAAGAGAAGGTCGCGTTCGTAGACCTCAACGAGAGCATCGCGCGCAGGTATGAAGAACTCGGGCCGGAGAAGGTCGAGCCGCTCTTCGCCGACGAGCACACGCACACGAGCCGCGCCGGGGCGGAGCTGAACGCGGCGGCGGTCGTCGCCGGCTTCAAGGCGATTAAGGGCGACCCGCTCAAGAAATACTTCTCGCCGCGCGCGAAAGAGGTCAAGGCTTATAAGCCCTCGAAGTCGAAGTGAGATGAAGGACGTGGCAACGTCGAAGTATCGTGTGAGCATGACGACGTTCGTTGTCGCCGTCCTTCTTCTGTCCGCGCTCCCAGCGCGCGCGCAGAGGCAGATGGAGGCGCTCGGGCGCGGCGTGGTCGCCGTCCGGCAGGCGGACGGGCGCGTGTGGGTCGGATGGAGGTTATTGGGAACCGACCCCGACTCGCTCGCCTTCAACCTCTACCGCTCGGCCGACGGGGCGCGCGCCGTCAAACTCAACGACAAGCCGCTCGCAGGCCCGACCAACTTCATCGATGCCAAGGCGGACGCTTCACAATCGAACTCGTACTTCGTCCGCCCGGTCTCAAAGGGCAAGGAGGGCGAGCCGAGCGCTGCGTTCACACTCGCGGCGGGCGCGCCCGCGCGGCAATATCTTTCGATACCTTTGCAGACGCCGCAGGGCTACGCGCCGGACGACGCCTCGGCGGGCGACCTCGACGGCGACGGCGAGTACGAGCTGGTCGTCCACATGGTCGGCCGCGGGCGCGACAACGGGAGCGCGGGATTCACGACCGAGCCGATCCTTCAGGCTTACAAGCTGGACGGCAGGCTGCTCTGGACGATCAACCTCGGCAGGAACATCCGCGAGGGCGCGCACTACACGCAGTTCATGGTCTACGACCTCGACGGCGACGGCCGCGCGGAGGTCGCGTGCAAGACCGCCGACGGCACGACGGACGGCCGCGGCAAAGTTATCGGAGATGCCGACGCGGACTGGCGCAGCCCCGAAGGCTCCTTCGCGTCGTTCCGCAACGGCAGGCATAAGCTCGACGGCTACATCCTGAAAGGCCCCGAGTATCTCACCGTCTTCGACGGCCTGACGGGCGCGGCCCTCGCCACGACGAACTTCGTCCCGCCGAGGTATCCGACGAAACTCGACCCGACGACCGAAGAGTTGGCGGCGGTCTGGGGCGACGGCTACGGCAACCGCGTTGACCGCTTCCTCGCGTGCGTCGCATACCTCGACGGCAAGCGCCCGAGCCTCGTCATGTCGCGCGGCTACTACACGCGCACGGTGCTGACGGCGTGGAACTGGCGCGGCGGAAAACTCACGCGCGTCTGGACGTTCGACAGCGAGGACGGCACGCCGGGCAACAAGGCTTTCAGCGGTCAGGGCAACCACAACTTGAGCGTCGGCGACGTGGACGGCGACGGCCGCGACGAGATCGTCTACGGCGCGTGCGTCATCGACGACGACGGGCGCGGGCTCTACTCGACGGGCCTCGGCCACGGCGACGCGCTGCACCTCTCAGACCTCGACCCGTCGCGGCCGGGGCTCGAAGTCTTCGACATACAGGAGCGCTTCGACGACGCGGGCGCGCACTTCCGCGACGCGCGCACGGGGCAGATTCTCTGGAAGAAGCCCTCGGTCAAAGCGGGCGAGGACGGCGAGGGGCCGGGGCGCGGGCTCTGTCTGGACATCGACCCGCGACGCGCGGGCTTCGAGTGCTGGGTGCGCGGCGCCGACATCTTCGGCCTCTTCGACGCGCGCGGCGAGCTTATCTCCAAGGCGACGCCGCGCTCGTGCAACTTCGGCGTCTACTGGGACGGCGACACTCTGAGCGAGTTGCTCGACCGCAACTACGTCGCCAAGTGGAACTGGCAGGACTCGACCGAGACCGTGCTGCTCACGGCCGAAGGCTGCACTTGGAACAACGGGACGAAGGCGACGCCCGCTTTGAGCGCAGACATCCTCGGCGACTGGCGCGAGGAGGTCGTCTGGCGCACGACGGACAACAAAGAGCTGCGCGTCTACACGACGACCATCCCGACCGCGGAGCGCTTCTACACCTTCATGCACGACTCGCAGTACCGCCTGAGCGTCGCGTGGCAGAACGTCGCCTACAACCAGCCGCCGCACACGAGCTTCTTCGTCGGCCAAGGCATGAAACGACCGCCGCGCCCGAACATAGTCGAAGTCAAGTTGAAGAAGTAACGAGCGAGAAGGAGAGAGACCTTGACGAAGCCGAAACCGCACACGAGGGCGCGCGCCTTCGCCTCACTGTTGCTCGTCGTACAACTGCTCGCGCCGGTCGGCGTCATGGCGCAAAGGGTGAGGCGCGGCGCTGCTCGCGGCGCGCAGGCGTCGGCGGCGCTCGCGTGGCCGCGCCTGACGAGCCAGTCGAAGCCCTGGACGCGCTGGTGGTGGCTGGGCAGCGCCGTCAACCGGCGCGACCTCTCGACGGCGCTGGCCGAGTACGAGAAGGCGGGGCTCGGGGGGTTGGAGCTGACGCCCATCTACGGCGTGCGCGGCGAGGAGTCGAAGTTCATTCAGTACCTTTCGCCCGAGTGGGTCGGGATGCTCGAACACACGCTGAAGGAAGCCGACCGGCTCGGGCTCGGCGTGGACATGGCGACGGGGACGGGCTGGCCCTTCGGCGGGCCGTGGATTAACGCGGAGGACGCTTGCAAGGATTTGGTCTCGAAGACGTGGGAACTGCGCGGCGGCGCGCGCCTCGGCGAGCCCGTACGTTTGGTGCAGAAGCCTCTGGTGCGAGCGGTCGGGCGGCGTCCGAACATCAACGACCTACGCGAGCCCATCGGCTCGAACCCGCACCTGCAAGAGCTTGCGCTCGATCAGGTGCGTTTCGAGAAGCCGCTGCCGCTGCAAGCCCTGATGGCCTACTCGGACAACGGCGAGACGCTCGACCTCACTTCGCGCGTGGGCAGTGACGGCGCGCTCGACTGGGTCGCGCCGCCCGGACGTTGGAAGCTCTACGGTATCTTCCAGGGCTGGCACGGCAAGATGGTCGAGCGCGCCGCGCCCGGCGGCGAGGGCAACGTCCTCGACCACTTCTCGGCGGAAGCGTTGGGCAACTACCTTAAAAAGTTTGACCAGGCTTTCGCGGGCCGCAACGTTCGATCTTTGCGCGCCTTCTTCAACGACTCTTACGAGGTTGACGACGCCGAAGGCCAGTCGGACTGGACGCCGAAGTTCTTCGAAGAGTTCCGCACGCGCCGCGGTTATGACTTGAGAGAACAACTGCCCGCGCTGCTCGGCGAAGGCGACGAAGAGAAGCGCGCCCGCGTCACGCACGACTTCCGCGAGACCGTCTCCGACCTGCTGCTCGACCGCTTCACGGCGGCGTGGCGCGAGTGGGCGCATAAGAGAGGCGCCGTCGTCCGCAACCAGTCGCACGGCTCGCCCGCCAACATCCTCGACCTCTACGCCGCGAGCGACATCCCCGAGACCGAGGGTACCGACATCGTCCGCATGAAGTTCGCCTCGTCGGCCGCGAACGTGACGGGGAAGACCTTGGCGTCGGCCGAGACCGTGACGTGGCTCGACGAGCACTTCGTCTCCACGCTCGGCGACGTGAAGCACGCCGTTGACCTCAACTTCCTCGGCGGCATCAACCACGTCGTCTACCACGGCCTCGCCTTCTCGCCGCCCGCGGACCCCTGGCCGGGCTGGCTCTTCTACGCGGCCGTGCACTTCGGCCCGCAGTCGCCCGACTGGAAAGACTTCCCTACGCTCAACCGCTACATCGCGCGCGTGCAGTCGTTCATGCAACAGGGCCACGCCGACAACGACGTGCTGCTCTACTACCCCGTCCACGACATGTGGATGGAGCAGGGCAAGGAGGGCCGCCTGATTCACGTCGGCGGCGGCCACGACGTAGGCATCACGCAGGCCGACGCGCAGGCGCTCCTCGACGCGGGCTACACCTTCGACCTCGTCTCCGACAGACAGTTGGCGAACGTCACCTACGCGAACGGCGGGCTCCGCGCGGGTGGACTTAACTACAAAGTGATCGTGCTGCCCGAGACGCGCTACGTCCCGGCCGAGACGTTCGAGAAGTTGACGGCGCTCGCGCGCGCGGGCGCGACCGTCGTCGTTCGCAAGAGTCTGCCCGCGGACGTGCCCGGGCTGAACAACCTCGACGCGCACCGCGCGGCCTTCAAGCGCCTCGCGTCACAGCTCAACTTCTCCGACACGAACACAGCGGGCGTCCGCAGCGCGCGCGTCGGCGCGGGACGTTTCCTTCTGGGCGACGATTTGACGAAGCTGCTCGCGCACGCGGGCACGCGGCGCGAGATGATGGTCGAGCAGGGCTTGAGCTTCACGCGCCGCAGATACGCGGGCGGCGCTTACTACTTCATCCTCAACCGCCGTGCCGAGCCCTTCATGAGTTGGGTGCAGCTCGCTTCGCGCGCGCGCTCGGCCGCAGTCTTCGACCCGCTGACGGGCGAGGCGGGACTGACCTCCGTCGTGCAACCGGCCGGTGGCAAGCAGGAGGTTTTCATACAACTCGCGCCGGGCGAGTCGTGCATCGTGAAGACCTTCGACGCGGCGCAGCGCGGTCGGATTTTCCCCTACTTCATGCCCGGGGGCGCGCCGCAACAACTCGGCGGCGAATGGTCTGTGAGCTTCATCGAAGGCGGGCCGACGCTCCCGCCCGCGCTCCGTTTGAACGAGTTGTCCTCTTGGACAAAGCTCGACGGCGACGGCTACAAGTCCTTCTCCGGCACGGCGCGCTACTCGCTCAACTTCGACCGGCCGAACGCACACAGCGCCGACTGGCTCCTCGACCTCGGCCGCGTGGCCGAGACGGCGCGCGTCCGGCTCAACGGGCAGGAGTTGGGCACGCTCATCACCGCGCCCTTCCGCGTGCACGTGCCGCACGGGCTCTTGTGCGAGCGGAACACGCTCGAAGTCGAGGTCTCGAACCTGGCGATCAACCGCGTCATCGACATGGAGCGGCGCGGCGTGAAGTACAAGAAGTTCTACAACACGAACTTCCCCGCGCGGCGGCCCGAAGACCGCGGCGCCGACGGCCTCTTCGACGCCACCAAACTCGCGCCGCGTGACTCCGGCCTGCTCGGCCCCGTGACGCTGATACCAGTCGATCTGATGAATTTGTAGAGGGACGATAATCCGATGACGTTCGGACGATTGAAGACCACGACCGCTTTCGTGCTGCTCTTAACCGCGCTCGCGCTCTCGCCGTCTCACGCGCACGGCCAGACGCGCGCGGCGGCGCGCGCCACAAACTACTTCGACGCAGACTGGCGCTTCTTCAAAGGCGACGCACAGGGCGCCGAGCGGCCCGAGTTTGACGACGCTGCATGGCGCAGGCTCGACGTGCCGCACGACTGGAGCATCGAGGGGCCTTTCGACGAGCAGAACCCCACGGGGAAGGACGGCGCGTACCTGCCCGCGGGCGTCGGCTGGTATCGCAAGCACTTCGACGTGCCGGCCGTTGACTCGAAGCGAAGGGTCTTCGTCGAGTTCGACGGCGTGATGGCGAACAGCGACGTGTGGGTCAACGGACATCATCTCGGCAAGCGGCCTTACGGTTACATCGGCTTCCAATACGAGCTGACCGACCACCTGAATTTCGGCAAGTCGAACGTCATCGCCGTCCGTGCCGACAACACGGGGCAGCCCGCCTCGCGCTGGTACACGGGCGCGGGAATCTACCGGCACGTCCGACTCGTCACGACCAACCCCGTCCACATCGAACACTGGGGCACGTTCGTCACCACGCCGCGCGTCACAAACACAGACGCGACGGTCAACGTCCGCGGCACCGTCGTCAACCAGTCTTCGCAAGCGCGAAACGTCGCGCTGCAAGTCCAACTCCTTAACCCGGACGGCAAAGTTGTCGGGACTGCCGAGACGAAGCCCCGACAACTCGCCGCCGGAGAGACGGCCGACTTCACGCAAGAGGTCGTCGTCAAAAATCCCGCGCGCTGGGACATCTCGAACCCGGCGCTCTACAAGGCGGTCGCGCGCGTGCGCGCCGCCGGTCGCGTGCTTGACGACGAGACGATCACCTTCGGCATCCGCGAGTTCAAGTTCGAGCCCGCGACCGGCTTCTGGCTCAACGGCCGCAACTTCAAGCTGAAGGGCATCTGCCTCCACCACGACGGGAGCGCCTTCGGCGCGGCCGTGCCTTTGCGCGTGTGGGAGCGGCGGCTTGAGGTGCTCAGGCAGTTCGGCGCCAACGCCATCCGCACCGCGCACAACCCGCCCGCGCCCGAGTTCCTCGACCTCGCAGATCGCATGGGCTTCATCGTCATGGACGAGAACTTCGACGCGTGGACGGTCGCCAAGCGCCCCTTCGACTACCATCTTTACTTCAACGAGTGGTCGCACATCGACACGCGCGACATGGTGCGGCGCGACCGCAACCACCCGTCCATCGTCATCTACAGCACCGGTAACGAGATTCACGACACGCCGCAGCCCGAGCTTGCCAAGCGGATACTGGGCGGGCTCGTCGAAGTCTTCCACCGCGAAGACCCGACGCGCCCCGTCACGCAGGCGCTCTTCCGCCCCAACGTCAGCCATGACTACGACAACGGCCTCGCGGACATGCTCGACGTGGTCGGGCAGAACTACCGCGAGCAGGAGATACTCGCCGCCTACCGCCAGAAGCCTTCGCGCAAGATTCTCGGGACGGAGAACACGCACGTCCGCGAGCAGTGGCTCGCGCTGCGCGACAACCCGCCGTACGCCGGACAGTTCCTCTGGACGGGCATCGACTACCTCGGCGAGTCGCCCGGCTGGCCGCTCGTCGGCTTCAACTTCGGGCTGCTCGACCGCACGGGCACGCCGTACCCGATTGCGTACCAACGTTTGAGCTGGTGGGGCGAAGTGCCGACCGTCTACGCCGTCCGCCGCATCGCGCCGACGCCGCCCGCGCCGACCGACCCCGGCTACGGCCAGGACAGACGCCCGCAGGTGCTCTACGGCGACTGGACGCCGCGCGACCTCACGCCGCATGAAGAGAACGTCGTGGTCTACAGCAACGCCGAGCAGGTCGAGCTGTTCCTGAACGGCCGCTCGCTCGGCTCGAAGCCGCGCCCCTCGGACGACGCGCCGCGCAACTGGCAGGTGCCGTTCGAGCCGGGCACGCTCCGCGCCGTCGGCACGAACGGCGGCAAGGTCGTCGCAACTCATGAATTGAAGACGGCGGGCAAGCCCGCGCGCGTCGTACTCTCCGCCGATAAGTCAAGACTCACGAGCGCATGGGACGATGTCGTGTACGTCGAGGCGAAAGTCGTCGATGCGGACGGAACAATCGTCCCGGGCGCTTCAGACCTCATCACTTTCAAAACTCTAGGCACGGGCCGCGTCGTCGCCGTTGACAGCGGAGACAACACGAGCCACGAATCTTTTCAAGCGTCGCAGCGTCGCGCCTATCAAGGGCGCTGCTTCGTCCTGCTCAAAGCGGACGGCCTGCGCGGTCGCATCAGCGTAATGGCCGAGGCCGCGGGGCTTGCTTCCGGCACGGTACAGGTCAGTACCGCCCGCGGTAGCGGGTGGGTACGTCTTACGCAAAGAGACCTTAATAAATAACGACGACCCACCCGCTACCGCGGGCGGTACTGACCCGGCGGCAAGCGCGCCCGGACTTCATATCGCCGGAGGAGATAATCCAAAGATGCGCAGACAACCGAAGGCAATCGTGCTCGCTCTCGCGACACTCGTCCTCCTTGCCCTGACGCCCGCGGCGCGCGCCGCCGACCCTTTTAAGAACTGGCCCGCGGGCGCCTCCCCGAAAGAGGTCGGCAAGCGCGTCGCGGAGAACTGGGTCGCGCGCTCGTTCGAGTTCGAGCAGATGGTGACGCAGGACGGCGTACAGAAGCCGCGGCGGCAGTTCGTCATCTACCCCGAAATCTGCGCCTGGTACGGCGCGCTCACGGTCGCGCGGCTCACGAAAGACAGAGACCTTTCGGCGAGACTGATTAAAGAGTTCGACCGTTTCTTAACACCCGAGGGCGACAAACACGTCTCCCGACAGTCGCACGTTGACTACAGCGTCTTCGGCACCGTCCCCTTAGAGCTTTACATCCAGACGAAGGACAGGCGCTACCTCGACTTCGGGCGCGGCTTCGCCGACCGGCAGTGGGACAAGACGACGCCGGACGGCATCACCGCGGAGGCGCGCTACTGGGTGGACGACATGTACATGATGAACGTCCTCCAGGCCGAAGCCTTCCGCGCGACCGGCGACATCAAGTACCTCGACCGCGCGTCCCTGGCGACGGCGACGTATCTCGACAAGCTGCAACAGCCGAACGGCCTCTTCTTCCACGCCGCCGACTCGCCCTTCTACTGGGGGCGCGGCAACGGCTGGTACGCGGCGGGCATGGCCGAGCTGCTGCGCTCGCTCCCGAAGAACCACCCGCGCCGTGCGCGCATCATGCAGGGCTTCAAGACGATGATGGCCTCGCTCTTGAAGTACCAGGCCGAGGACGGCCTCTGGCGCCAGCTCGTGGACAGACCCGACGTGTGGGCCGAGACTTCCGGCACCGGCATGTTCGCCTTCGCGATGGTGACGGGCGTGAAGGAGGGCTGGCTCGACAAGAAGACCTACGGCCCGGCGGCGCGCAAGGCTTGGCTCGGGCTCGTCAAACATCTCGACGCCCAGTCCAACGTGAGCGAGGTCTGCATCGGCACGAACAAAGCGTTTCAGGAGGTCGGCCCCGACCTTGAGACGCAGCTCAAGTTCTACCTCGCGCGCCCGCGCAAGTCCGGCGACCTCCACGGCCAGTCCCCCATTCTTTGGACGGCGACGGCACTGTTGCGATAGGAGTCAGCTTTAACTTGATTGGAAGTATCGTATGAGGATTTCAACACAGAGGCACAGAGACACAGCTTGGAGCAAATGACTCAACAAGCTGTATCTCTGTGCCTCTGTGTCTCTGTGTTCAATTGCTTCATGGGGAACGGTGATGAGGGTTAAAAAACTTCTTCCTGTTTACGCCGCGCTGCTCGGCCTCGCGTCCTTGCTGGCGCTGGCCGCCGTACAGGACAACGCCGCGGCACAACGACGAACGGCGAGAACACAGCCGAACGACGCCCTCGTCTACAGCGTGCGCGCTTACGGCGCGCGCGGCGACGGGAAGACCGTTGACACGCCGTCCGTCAACCGCGCGATCGAGGCCGCGGCGGCGATGGGCGGGGGCACCGTTCACTTCCCCGCGGGCACGTACCTCTGCTTCTCGATCAGGTTGAAGAGCAACGTCTCTCTCCACCTCGACAACGGCGCGATTATCCTCGCCGCCGACCCCGAGAAGGACAAGGGCAGCTACGACCAGCCGGAGCCGAACGAGTGGGACATGTACCAGGACTTCGGCCACTCGCACTGGCAGAACAGCCTTATCTGGGGCATTAACGTTGAGAACGTCTCCATCTACGGCCACGGACTTATCGCCGGGCGCGGCCTGACGCGCCGCAGCCCGCGCCCGCGGCGGCCGTTACAGGCCGGAGACACGCCGACGACGCTCGGCGGCGGACAGCCCGCCCGCCCTGTGGCCCCGCTCGGCGAAGACTTGCCGCACAGTGCGATGGCGGGCTTGGGGAACAAGGCCATCTCTTTGAAACTCTCGCGCAACGTCACGCTCCGCGACTTCTCGATCCTGAACGGCGGACACTTCGCTCTGCTCGCGACGGGCGTGGACAACCTGACGATTGATAATTTGAAGGTGGACACCAACCGCGACGGCTTCGACATCGACTCGTGCCGCAACGTCCGCATCTCGAACTGCTCGGTCAACTCGCCGAACGACGACGCCATCGTCCTGAAAAGCTCCTACGGGCTCGGGTTCGCGCGCGCCACCGAGAACGTGACGCTCACGAACTGCTTCGTGAGCGGCTACGACATCGGCTCGCTCCTCGACGGCACGTACAAGCGCAACGTCACCGAGGCGCCCGACAAGGACGGCCCGACGGGGCGCGTCAAGTTCGGGACGGAGTCGAACGGCGGATTTAAGAACATCACCATCTCGAACGTCGTCTTCGACCACTGCCGCGGCCTCGCGCTTGAGACGGTGGACGGCGGGCCGATAGAAGACATCACCATCTCCAACCTCACGATGCGCGACGTGGTGACGGCGCCGATCTTCCTGCGGCTCGGCGCGCGCATGCGCGGCCCCTCGGGCGCGGCCCCGGGAGTTTTGCGCCGCGTGCAGATCAGCGATGTCGTGGTCTACAACGCAGACCCGCGTTACGCTTCAATCATCGCCGGACTGCCCGGCCGTCCCGTCGAGGACGTGCGTCTGAGTAACATACGCATCCTCTACAAAGGCGGCGGCACGCGCGCGCAGGCCGCAATCGAGCCGCCGGAGAAGGAGACGAACTATCCCGAGCCTTCGATGTTCGGCGAACTGCCCGCCTACGGCTTTTTTATCCGCCACGCGCGCGGCGTCGAGCTTTCTAACGTGGAAGTCGGCTTCATGACGGAAGACCTGCGGCCCGCCTTCCATCTTGAAGACGTACGCGGCGCTACCTTCCGCGGCGTCGCGGCGCAGAAGGCGGCCGACGTGCCGACGTTTGTTCTGAAGAACGTCGAAGACTTCAACGTCCGCGACTCGCGCCCCGTCGCCGACACGCGCGTCGAGCGGGCGGAGTCGAAGAAATTTTAGGCCCTTAACAGTCGGACCGGGGGAGCTATGTTGAAGAGATTGAGGTCGGTCGTCGCGGTGCTGCCCTTTCTTTTATGCGCG
>CAXTSK010000112.1:0-11294 GCA_964246655.1 uncultured Pyrinomonadaceae bacterium | reverse complement strand
CTTCCACATCGGCCCGACGGGCGAGAGCATCTCGCGCATCGCCGTCGTGACGACCCACGCGCTGCCCGACATCGAGCGCTCGATGAACCTGTGGATTTTCGACCTCGACGAGCCGGCCGAGCCGAAGATCGTCGGCGTCACCTCGCTCTCGTTCCCGAGCCGCACCTCCTCCGTTCCGGGGCAGGTCACGATTTACAAGAAGCGCGCCTATATCGGCACTGTCGCGCAGGGCGGACTTCAGGTCGTCGACCTCGAACAGGCGATGAACGACTGGGCGCAGGCCATCCAGCGCACGGGGTCGGCCTTCAACCTTCAGCACCCGCAGGTCAAGGCCGTCATGCCGAACGTCGGCTTCGACTTCGAGGCCAAGGTGCAGTCCGTCCCCTACGGTCAGGGGCCGACAGGAAACCCCTCGCCCATCTACGCCGTCTCGGTCATCGAACAGAACGCGTTCGTCCCGAACCTCGGCCCGAACAAACGCATGATGCCGGTCGCCTACCTCGCCTCGACCAAGCCGTGGCTCATCACCATGGGGCTTGACTCGACCAACGACGGGCTCAACGGCTTCTTCGACTCCGACCACAATGACCAGGACGACCGCGTGCTGAAGACCGTGCCGCTCAACCCGACGGGCTACCTCGTGGATGTGCGCGCCGTGAAGGGCGTCCAGTACAAGGGGCATACGCTCGATTTGGCGATTGGGCTCGGCGCGGAGCGGCTCTGGATCTTCAACGCGACCGACCCGAACTTACCCGTCCAGTACCCGTCGCGCAGCTTCACCGAGCTGGGCATCGGCGACCTGGGCTACGCACGCCGCATGGAGGTCGAAGACAACTTCGCCTATATCATCTTCGCCAGCAAGATCGCCGTTATCGACTTCTCCAACCCGGAGAACCCCATCCGCGTCTCGACCATCTCGAACGTCGGCGACGACCTGCGCTGGATTACGGTCAAGGACGGCTTCGTCTATACGCTCTCCGGCGGCGCGGGCGAGCATGCCGGGCTCAACGTCTCGATTGGCCGGCCCGTCTCGCAGGTCGTCGTCTACGGCGTCAACGCCGGCGACCCTGATCTCATCTGCACCAACCCGGTCGTGCTCCAACGCTCGACGAACAAGATGGCGCAGCCCGCGGGGGTCTATTTCCAAATCTTCGGCCATCAACTGCCGCAGGCGGTGAACGTCGTCATCCGCAAGGAGAAGATGGTCGCGGGCGAACGCACGACCGAGGTCATCACCACCATCCCGGCCAGGCTCAGCGAGACCAGCAACGAGGAAGTCATCATCGGCACGGCGAAGTGGGACTCCTCGCTGGTGATCGAGCGCGACGCGCTCTACACCGCCGAGGTCGTGCTCGACAAGGGGGCGAAGACCGAGTTCAAGGCGCGGCGCGAGCCTGTGCCCTTCAGCTATCTGATCAGCGAGTACCAGACGCATCTCTTCACGCGCACCGGCCCGCCCGAACCAAAGAAGCCGGGTCAGCCCGACCCGCCCCCGCCGCCGAAGCTGGGTCGCTTCAGCTATATCCTCGGCGGGGCGGCGAAGGTGAAGATGACGGTCAACGACCAGAACATCTTTGCCAACCCGAACAAGCCGAAGGAGCCGCAGGAGGCCGGCGACCCGCACATCCGCTCCTACGGCCTGAACCTCGACCCCATCTCCAACAAGCTCGCCGAAGGGAAGTACACCTACGTCATGCGGGCGACGTTGGAAGGCAACGAGTCGGTCTTCGAGGAGGTCGAAGGCGAGCTGACGGTTGCCGACACCACCCCGACCGTGCGCGCGCCGGGCAGCCTCATCATCAACGGCGTCAACGTCTCGGACGGCGGCCTCGCCGTCAGTAACACCGACATCGCGATCAAGGGGCGCGGCCTCTCGCTCGAATTCTCGCGCTCGTACAACAAGGCCATCTCTACCACCTTCAACCCGCTCGGCTACGGCTGGACGCACAACTATCAAGTGCTGCTCGTACAGTACAAGGACGAGAACGACAAGAAGGTCTGGCAGATGACCGGCGGCGACGGCGCGGGGCAGACCTTCCCCGAAGCCTCCAAGAAGGACGGCAAGATCAACGCCGAAGACCCCTATCAGGGCACACTCGTCCCGAACGCTGACGGCAGCTTCGACTACTTCACGAAGGCGCACGTCAAGTACCACTTCCCCGGCGTGATGGAGGAGAACTCGCCCGGCTTCTACAACTTCTCCTACATGGGGAACCTCCAGTACATGGAGGAGCCGAACGGCAACCGCCTGACGCTGACCTACGACACGAAGGGGCGGATGACGCGCGTCACCGACTCGTCGAACCGTATGCTCGACTTCACCTACGAGCTGGCCGAGACGCCCTTCGTCGGCGTGATGTCGTCCTCATCCTCGAACGACATCTCCTGCACGAACAAGAAGCAGTTCGGCCTCGTCCGCAACCGCTTCGTCAGGGCCGAGATCGGCAAGGCGTGGCGTATCTCGGGAGTCAAGGGGCCGGGCGGGTTGGAACTGCAATACGAGTACGACGCCAACGGCAACCTTGAGAAGGTCACGCACAGCGGCACGGACGACTTGAGCATTGCGGCCTCCGATAGCGTGTGGGAGTACCAGTACGGCCCGCCCGCGGGGACGCAGGCCACCGGCGACCTGCAACACCTTCTGCGCACGATTAAGAGCCCGAACGCGTCTGAGCTGGGGGGCCACCTCACCACCTACGCCTACGACTATCAGGCGTTCGGCACGCCCGTCCACAGCATCAGCATGCCTGAAGGCGTGACCAACGTCTTCGACTACACGCGCAACGCCGGGAACCACATCACGCAGGCTGTCGTCACCGACGCGCGCACCAACAAGACCACGTACGAGTTCGACGACTCGGGGCACGTCACCAAATCGACCGGCCCGCGCGGCGATGTCACCACGATGACGTGGAACAGCAAGGGGCAGAAGGAGACCGAGGTAGACCCGGAAGGCCGGAAGTCCACCTTCGGCTACATCTTCAGCAACCCGGCGTCGCTCACCATCGAGGGCGGCGGCAAGACCATCCAGAACGACATGCTCTGGAATTTGACCTACAGCAAGCTCGAAGGCTTCACCGATGGCAACCGCAATGTGACGACCTATACCATCGACCCGAGCAAAGGCAACATCAAGGTCATGAAGCATCCGACGGGGCGGTCGGTGCTGTACGAGTACTACTCCAACGGCGACCTCAAACAGGCGACGGACGAGAACAACCTTGTCACCACCTACAAGTACGACAACTATGGCAACCCGACCCAGATCGTGAAGGAGACCTCTGCCGGCTCGACCGTCACGACGACCAACACCTACGACTCACGCAGCCGCCTGACGCATTCCGAAAGCTCGCTCGGGCCGACCGCCACGTACAGCTACGACGCGCTCGACCGCATCGTCGAGGCCACGACGACCGACCCCGCGGGTTATCGCGAGGAGTTGACGACGACCAGCACCTACTATGCCGGCGGCCAACTCAAGTCGCAGGTGCAGACCGGCGGCGCCCAGCAGATCGTCACCGTCCTCAGTTACGACGGCCTCGGCCGGATGACGAGGCGGCGCGAGACGCTCAACGGTGGCGGCATCATCAACCAGACCTATACCTACGACAAGAACTCCAACCTCGAAACCGAGACCGACCGCCGCGGGGTCACGAAGACCTACACCTACGACGCGCTCAACTTCTGGACGAGCACCACCGTCACCGGCCCGTTCGACGGGGACTCGCACATCGTCGCCGACGCGCGCGGCCAGGTAGACAAGGTCGGCAATCCGCACAGTGTCACCGACCAGTACGGGCAGGCGATCACGCTCGACTACGACGGCCTGCACCGGCTCAAGGTGCGCCACCTCCCGAACGGCCAGACAGAGACCTACGAGTACGATGCCAACAACAACATCACCTCGACGAAGGATCGCCTGAAGCGCACCGTCACGACGAAGTACGACGAGATCAACCGACCCACCGAGCAGAAGGACGCGGCCGACCGCGTGACGACATGGGTCTATGACGACGACACGCGCACCGTCAAGATCGAGCAGTCGCCACAGGGCATCGTCCGCTCCATCCAGACCGACAGCCTCGGTCGCCCCCTGCGCAACGAGGTCAAGTTCGACTCCGAAGACTACGTCACCACCTACGCCTACAGCGGGCGCTCCGTCGAGGTGAAAGACCCGCGCGGCACCGTCACGCAGCAGTCGCTGTCGGGCTTCGGCGAGGTCGGCGACGAGACGGTTTTGGGCGCGTCGCCCGCGTGGAGCATCCGGCGCAACTACACCGCCTTCGGCGGCCCGAAGTCTTACCGCGACGCCAACGGGCGGACGACCAACTACACGGTTGACTCGCTCAACCGCGTCACCGGCATCAGCCATCCCGGCGGCTTCAGCCAGAGCTACACCTACGACGGCGGCGGCTTCGTGCTGACGCACACCGACCGTCGCGGCACCCTCACCACCATGACCTACGACAACCTCGGTCGCCCCCTCACGACCAAGGTGCAGGACGGGTCGGAGACGATCACGGTGGCGAGCCACGCGTATGACGACGCGGCCCACACCGAGACTGTGACGGACGCGCGCAACCACTCGACCGTCACCAAGTACGACCCCATCCGGCGGGTCGAGTCCGTGACAAACGCTGCTGAGAAGGTCATGACCTTCAGCTACGACGACGACCAGCACACGGTTGACCGCAGCGACTTCAAGAGCCAGCACACGAAGTTCAAGTACGACAAGCTCGACCGCCTGATCCAGTTCACCGACCGCGACTCGAAGGTCGTGAACATCGACATCGTCGAGAACAGCGTCCTGACGCAGACAACCACCGACCGCCGCGGCAACAAGCGCATCGAGACCTACGACGCGCTCGGGCGGCTCAAGAGCGTCACGTCGGGCGAACAACTGCTCGTCAGCTACGAGTACGACGGCAACAACAACCGCAAGGCTGAGGTGGACGGGCGCAACAACCGCGTCGATTACACCTACGACGCGCTCAACCGCGTCAAGGAGATCAACCATTCGTCGATCAGGCGCGAGACGTTCAACTACGACGGCGCCGGAAACCTTCTGAGCTACAACGACGGCGCGGGCGGCCCCTTCTCGATGACCTACGACCCGCTCGACCGTCTCCAGACGCGCACCGACGGCGAGGGCAACACCACGCGCTTCAAGTTTGACGGCGAGGGGCTGCTGCGGGAGAAGACCGATCCGAAGGGCGACGATTACAAGACCCTTTACGACTACAACGCCCTCGGCTCGCTCAAGAAGATAACCGACTCGAAGACGGGGACGTGGGTGTTGGAGTACTTCCCCGATCAGACCGTCAAGTCACTCACGGACGCCTTGGGCCGCCACGTCGATTACGAGTACGACGTGCTCAAGCAGTTGGAGACCGTCACGCAGCACAGCAACTCGTCCAACCTCGTGACGACCTACGGCTACGACGAGAACGGCAACCGCAACTCCATCCGTGACCCGAAGGGACAGCAGGCCACCATTACCTTCGACAAGCTCGACCGCGCGCACATCGCCGAGTACACGGGCGCGACGGGCGCCGGCCCGCGCAAGCACCAGTACGACTACGACCCGGAGGGCAACCTGACGCTCGTCACCGAGACGGCGCAGACCGGCGTCAGCTCGGCGACGCGCACCTACACGCGCACCTACGACAAGCGCAACCGTCTGGAGACGGCCACCGACCCCTACAACCACACTGTCCACTACGGCTATGACGCGGCGGACAACGTGACCAGCGTCCTTGACGCTGCCGACCGGCAGACCGTCTACCACTACGACAACCTCAACCGGCTCGACCGCGCCGAACTGCCCGGCGGCGGGTCGGTGAACTACACGCTGCGGGCTGACGGGTTGCCGGAGAAGGTGGCCTACAGCTCGGGCACCGAGCGCGCCTACACCTATGACGCGGCCGACCGGCTCACATCCGTCACCAACTCGCTCGGCTCGCAGCAGAGCGAGGGGTTCGACTACGACTACGATGCTAACTCGAACCGGGTGGGCGAGACGCGGAAGTTCGCGGGTGCGGCCTTCCGCTCGGTCGATTACGACTACGACGAGGTTGACCGCCTGACGCGGGCCGCCTACACGGACGAGAGCGTTCACGGCCTCAAGGGCGAGTACTACGACAACGAAGACTTCACCGAGTTGAAGCTCTCGCGTCTCGACGCGACCATCAACTTCGACTGGCCCAACAACGGCCAGTCGTCGCCCGACCCACAGATAAGCGGCGACACCTTCTCTGTGCGCTGGACGGGACAGGTCAAGGCGCTCCACTCGGAGAGTTACAAGTTCTCGATGGTGACGGACGAGGGCGTCCGCCTCTGGGTTGACGGCAAGCTGCTCATCGACCACTGGGAGAGCCATGAATCGACCGAGCACAACGGCTCGGTCACGCTCAAGGCGGGGAAGAAGTACGAGATCAAGATTGAGTTCCGCGAAGGCTCAGGCGACGCCGTGGCCAAGCTTCAATGGGAGAGCAACCATCAGACGAAGCAGGTCGTCCCGCAGAGTCAGCTCTATCCGCCCGCGAAGGCGCTCGACTACACCTACGACGCGGTCGGCAACCGTAAGACCGAGAAGGGGCGCGACATCAACGACCAGCCGGTCGATCACGCCTACACTTACGACGACCTCAACCGGCTCACCGACGTGACGGGCTACGTCGGCGGCCCAATCACCTACGGCTACGACAACAACGGCAACCTCCTGACGGCGACGCAGGGCGGGAGCGTCAAGGGCCGCTACGAGTACGACGTGCGCGACCAGTTGCGGCGCGTCACGGGCGCGACGGACGCGGACGAGGTCGTGCGCTACGACTACGACTTCGAGCGCCGCCGGCTTTCGAAGACGCTCGCGGGCGCAACGGCGCAGCGCTATGTCTACGACGGCCAGAATCTGCTCAACGAGTACAGCGAGAGCGGCACGCTTCAGGCCCGCTACGACTACGGCAACGATCTGGTGAGGGCCGACCTGCCGAACGAGGGCGAGCGCTGGTACTTCTCCGACGGGCTCGGCTCGGTGACGGCGCTGTCGGGCAGCGTGAACGGCTCGCAGGCCGCGACGGCGCGCTACGAGTACGGCGCGTGGGGTGAGGTCATCGCCGGGGGCGGGAGCGCCAACCCCTATCTCTTTACGGGGCAGCGCTTCGATCAGGAGACCGGGCTCATGCCGATGGGCGCCGGCGAGCGCTACTACTCGGCCGCCTTCGGCCGCTTCATCCAGCAGGACTCCTGGACGGGCATGGCCGAGATGGCGCAGAGCATGAACCGCTACGCCTACGCCAACGGCAACCCGCTCCGCTACAGAGACCCTTCGGGTCACGCGCCCGTTCCCGCTGAGGAGCCGAGCACTGCGTCGCGCGTTGGGCGCGATGCCAAGGCGTTCCTCTACGGGGTGGGCAATGTTCTCCTTGAGCCGTTCCGTTGGGTGGGAGATGCCATCGTCTTCGGCGTCGGGGCAACGGGGCTGGCCGGGTACACGACCAAGGACGCGCAGTACAGCAGCGGGGTGGTCAAGACCTATCAGAACTACAAAGCACAGGGGATGGACGGCGACATCGCGGCGCTGGCGACCCTCCGCGACGGGTGCTTCGCCTTTGCCTCTCTGGGCGTGGTGCCGATGATGGAGGCGCACATTACCGCCTACCTGGATTATCAGGATGGGAAGATCACCGCGGAGGAGTACGAGGAGCGCGGATGGGAGATCGCTGGCGGCGCCGTGGGCAATTTGATCATGGCCTCCGCCGGGGCGAAGATGTCGGGCAAGGGCTGGCTCGGACGCGCGACGCCGGAGGTGGTGACGGAAGGCGCCTCGTCGCCGAAGGCGGGAACGCAGTCGCTCAAGAGCAGCGGGGCCGAGCCGCCGATGCAATTTACGGTGCGCGGAGCCGGAGACGCGCTCAGCGAGTCGGGGATTGCAACGCGGGCCACGTCCGCGGCCGAGATGATGGAGCGGCTGCCGAGCGAGGGCGTCGCCGGCGACAGCACCGGCATCATGCTCCGCGCGGGGCAAATTGCTGAAGCGGAAGCCCGCGCCCTTAGCAGCGAGATCATCGCTTCATCTGAGATGAAAACGCTTGATCTCGGCAGTTCTAACTGGAGGGCTGCTCAGTACTCAGGAGGGCTAAAAGGTATTGTCTATATCCTGAGGGACAAAATCACGGGCGAGCTTCTGAAAGTTGGTAAGACTGAAGTCGAGACTTTCCTCGGACGCTTTGAGAAGTACGAGGCCGCCGCGCTGAAGACGGGCCGGCCGCTAGCTCTCGACACCTTCACGGTCGAGAAATCAGCGGGCCGCACCGTACAAGCGGTAGAGTCACAGATTCGCGCCCAACTAGAAGCCCAAGGTCACAGACTCCCGTGGGATAATACGGGGCAAAGGTTAGGTCGTCCGGGGCCAGGTGTTCCCGGGACACCGCTGCCAAGCAAGAATTATCTTCGCAGAGATTACATGTGGCAGGGAGAACAACTCGTACGCAAGCCCTGAGCCCTGGCCCTTTGGCCGCGTCGTCAGGAGGTTGGCGTCGGGGGAGCTGGAGGAAGAATGGAATCAAGTGACGAACCGATGCCTGATGACCTGGGCCACATATCAGATTGGTTCTGGGACATCGTGCATCGCGCTCAGAAGAACAGACAGCAGCTAAAGCGGATTCTGATGGACAAGACGCAGGAGGAAATATACCGCTTTCAGAAAGAGTTCGTCGAAGCATCTGTCGAATTGCAAACCGATCCTTTCACTGACTACATGGTCGAGTCGGAGGACGGCGCCGAGGATGTCTCCCACTGGGTTGTAAGTCAGGGGAAATCGTTTTATCTCCAAGTCTGGTCGAGGCCGGAGATGATTGCGGCAGAGGTGGAGGAAAGCGACCCGGAGATTCTCTACGGTGTCGCGGCTGAGGTCTACCTCGACAGATTCGGCGAACCGATAGGAGTCTACGGGTAATCGGAAAGATCGTGGTCTATTGAGCTGCGGGTGGAGAGAGCGAGCGAAGACGCGAGGGGGGCGACACAGCCATCTCGACAGAGAACGTCCTGTTTGTAGACGATCATGAGTTGGTTCAAGGCGAGATGAAACGGCAGGCGGACGACTTCCAGCTTGTCTCAGCGGCACCCTTGTCGCGCGCAACGATTAAGGAGCTTCGAGAGCGCTCGCAGGGGCTTGGCATTCTGAGCGACTACCGGTATTGAAAGTTGTTGAGGTGTGCAGGGAGCGTGCACGGGCAGAAGAGGTGAGATGTGAAAATGTATAGACTATTCATCGCGGCGGCGGTCTGCGTCCTCTTGTCGGCATCCGTGTCCGGCGGCGCAAATGTGCAAGCGACTGGACAGGGGCCGCAAGACGCGGCAGGGTCGCAGTGCAGTGCGCCTGAAGAGCTTGTCAAAGGCGTCTACCAGCAGTTGCTTGAGCGCGTGCCCGACCCCGAAACGATGCAGTCCCTGACGGCACAGTTGAACACCGGAGCGAAGAGCGTGCAAGAAGTCTTGAGGGACATCGCTCTCTCCGATGAGTTCAAAGGTAAGTACACACAGGGGCGGCCCGTCGAGGCGGCGGTGAGCATCCTCTACCAACGCATCCTCGCGCGCCGCGGCTCGCCGCAGGAGTACCATCCGTGGATCGAGGCGGCGCAGGCGCAGGGTTTTGCCAACGTCATCAATGGGCTGATTAACGGGCCTGAGTACGCGCGAGAGTTCGGAGCGCGCGGCGTGCCCGGACGCCCCGTCATGCTGCGCGCCTGTCGTTTTCCCGCCACGCTCAGCCGCGTTGAAGAACCGGGGCCGGGGCAGAAGATGACGACCACGGTCACGATCTCGGCCAGCGGCCAGATCGACCTCACCACGAAGACTGAGAACAGCAGCACAGGGGCGGGCGCGGGCTTCTGCGGGAGGGTCGGCCTCTGGCTGCTCGACGAAAACGAAGCCGTGGTGGGCATCGTCGGGCCGGACAGGGGCGAGAGGTGGTGCCTCGGGGGGCCGGGCCCACATCCCGCGCAGAGAATGGACGAGTGGCACGGGCAGGTAAATCCTGAAACGCTGCGGAAGGTCAGCGCCGTCGCCGTTCTCCACACCTCCACGGCCAGTGACCCCCTCGACCCCACGAGGGAGAACACCGCGAAAGCGAAGCAGTCCAAGCAAAGCCTGCGCTGAACAGTTTATCGAGCGAGAGGGGAAAAGGTAATGGAATTGCGATGCAAACAACGGGCGGAGTCAGCACACGGAAGGGCTTGTCGGAAGCATACGGCACGCGCGGCGCGGCTCGTGGCGCGGCTTGCGCTGGCAGTCGGCCTCTTGAACGTGACTGCCTGCGCGCAGACGAAGACGAGCGGGAACAAAGGCGGACAGGCGTCGAACGCCGCCAACGCGCGGGGGGCTGAGGAGAAGCTTTCCAACCGTCAACGCCCTTTGCCCGACCGACCGGCGAACGCGAAAGAGGCGGCGACCGGCAGCCCGCTGCCGACGCCGACTCCCATGACGCCTCTGGTCGCCGACGCCGACACGCCAAACATCTCCGGGCCTGACAATGCGCTCTTTGAGGCCGCCCGCCGATCTGATCTGAACGCCGTCCAGTCGCTCTTGAAGCTGAAGGGCCTCAACCTGAACGTGAGACAGAACGGGATGACGCCGCTGTTGCTGGCCGCGAGCAGTCAGGAGTCGGGCGCGCCGGAAATCCTCAAGCTGTTGGTGGAGAGCGGGGCCGACGTTAACGTCAGGAACAGCAGAAACGAGACGGCCCTCTACCTCGTCGTCGAGCACGCGCGCCTCGATGCAGTGCGTCTGCTTCTTGCGCACAAGGCCGACCCGAACGCGCCGGTACACGACCCCGCGAAGAAGGAGACAGTCGTGAGCTTAGTCAAGGCGAAGCTGCGCGAGCAGCCGAAGGACGCGCGATTGATCGAGATTGATAAGCTGCTATCAGGGACGACGGCGGGCCGCGTAAAGTAGAGCGCCGCCACGATTGCCATCGACATGCCAGCCATCGCGGGAACACATCGCCGGTAGAGCCCCTCATTTCGCGCCCGCCTCTTCTGTATAGCCACGTAGGCTGAGAGATCTTCACGACCTTCTTAGCTTCAAATCAATCTTTGCAACGCATTATGAAAGGGTGCCCCCGTAGTAGTAGCTTTCGGTTGTTGAGACTCGAACGCTACCGCCGAAAGGAGAACCCTGATGAGCCGCTACTATGTCGGACTCGATGTCCACGAGGCAAGCATCTGCATCGCTTGAGGTGGGTCGTCAAAAACGGACGCCATGTGTGACGCTCACGCCGCCCTTTGCTGCCGCGT
>CAXTSK010000111.1:8913-11428 GCA_964246655.1 uncultured Pyrinomonadaceae bacterium | reverse complement strand
GACGGTGCACTCCAATTACGAGCAGGTCGTCGATAACCGGTTGCGGGCGCCCGTAGCGTCGAGTCCCGTGCTCGCGCCCTATCCCCAGCTCGTCCGGGCGGGGTACCTCCGCTACGCGGGATACCGGCAGGCGATGTACGCGGGGCTCGCGACCAACGTCGTCTTCGGGCGGCGGCGCGCGGCCGTTGACGTAGAAAGGCCCGGCCGCGCCCGACGAAGTAAACGAAGGGTAGCTCGCACCCGGCCAAGGCGTGACGGGCGGGGTGAGCGGCTTAAGCGCGGGCACGCCGCCGGGGAAGAGGCCCTGATGGAACTGCTGCGCCTTGACCTCCGTGGGCGTGCCGTTGGGCGGGAGCAGCTCGATGTTTGCCGAAGTCAGCTCGCGCGCAAACGCGAGCAGGTTCGGGTCTGTGTTCTGCGTGCGCACGCGGTTCGCCACAGGGTCGGCGAGCAGCGCAGGGTCGATTGCCGCGGGGCCGTCAACGACGGTCGCGGCGAGTATGCGGTGGCGCGGCAGGCCGCCGTCCCATTCGATGTCGTAGGGCGCTTGCGGTTGGCGGTGTCCGGCCTGCGCGGCGATGTAGAAGGGGAAGCCCTTGAAGTCTTCCGTCGGCATCGGCGGCATCGGCCTGCCGGGAATCGGGATTACCGCGGGGTTAGGCGTGCCGCCCGCGATCTCGGCGTCGGGCAGGTTGCGGTCTGCCGTGCCCTGCTCGAACACGTCGTGGTTGCGCCACAGCTCCCACATGCCTTGCGCGAAGTGCGGGTAGAGGTGGCAGTGGAAGATTGCGTCGCCGGGGTTGATGTTGCGGTTGCCCGAGCCGCCGTAGTTTATCTCGTAGGTGAACGCGCCGCCGGGGCTGATGGTCTGCGAATCGAGATAGGTCGAGCCGTCCTCGCGCGGCTCGTGCAGCCATTGGTGCGCGTGCAGGTGGAAGACGTGCGTCTCCTTCGGCCCCGCGTGGACATTGCGGAAACGCACGGGGTCGTTCAAGTATGAGTGGTGGACGTTAGACGGGTCGTCGGGGAAGAGCACTTCGGAGACGGCGCCGCTGCTGTTCTTTCTGACGACCATCGCGGGGTCGCCGTTGGGCCACGACTCAAGGAAGAACTCCTCGAACTTGCACTCCTTGCAGTTCTTGTTCGGGCCGACGTTCTTGCGGTTGGCGAGCACCGGCGCGCCGAGTGAGCCCGAGCCGTAGTTGATCGCGAAGCCGTCGCGCACCCCGTGGAAGAGCTCCTCTTCCAACTCGGGGAACGCCTGCACGGTCTTGGCCTCGTCGTGGAAGATGACCGAGAACTCGCGGAAGGGCTGGCCGCAGGTGCCCGAGGGCGGGGCCTGCGAGCAGTCCTCTGTGAAGTCGGTGATGATGGCGTTGAGGTCTGTGTGGACGATCTCGTTGTTCTTCAGGATGTTGAGAATGGGCAGCCCCGCGCGCGGGTGGCCCGTCGGGTAGACGGCCTCGTAATTGATTTTCGGCGTGCCGTTCGGGTTGGTGCCTGTCTTGACCAGCTCCAACTCGGCGGCCGTCACCTGGGAGCGGTACCACTTGGCGCCCGCCGGCTCGACATTGACTTCACCGAACAGCCCGAGGTCGAGCTGCCCGCCGTCGCCCTCGCCGCCCGCCACCGTCCCCATCGAGTAGATGAGGAACTGGCCCTGCTTGCGCGCGTACCACTTGTAGGTCACGGCTGGGCCGTTCGGCGACGCCAGCGAAGAAGGGTTGTTGCCGACGTTCGCGCCGTCGGACGCGATGGAACCAACGTATTCGAGCCCGTTGGCGTGGATCGAGGCCGCGCGCGTGAAGGGCTCGTCGTTGGGCCTGAGCTTTATCGGCTCGCCGGTGTAGGTCTGCGTCGGCGGCTGGTTGTTGAAGTTGATGTCGTCAACGTCGTTGCGGTCGGGCGTCAGGAGGTTCTGGAACGTGACCTGAAGGCAGTCGCCGACGTTGGCGCGCAGTACTATCGGGCGCGGCCGCTTGTCGGGCCGAAGCTGTACGTTGCCCGCGACGAGTCCCATCGAAGAGTTGATCGGCACAACGTCGCGGCGCAGCGCGTACATCATGCCCGCGGGGTTGAACGCGCCCCAGCGGTTATACGTGCAGACCTGGTCGAAGGCGACCACGTCGGCCGTGATGGTTGGTGGGGGGGGGGGGGGGGGGGGGGGCGGGGGGGCGGGGGGGGGCGCGGCCGTCGCCGTCGCCGTCAAGGGGGGCGGGGCCGTTCCCGCGTCCGCCTCGCTGACGACGGGGCCTGCGGCCGTCTCATCGGCGGCGTCGGCCTCTGCATATAAGGACGGGAGTGTGGGGGCTTCGGGAGAGTGTTCGGGGCCTTCGAAGAGGCCGGAAGAATTGTAAGTGAGCGGCGCGGAGACACCCGCTGCGGACGCGGGCGCGCCATCCGCCGCTCGCATTACTTGCGCCGCTGCGGGCGCGGCGCAGAAGGCCACTAAGCATGTCAGGAGCGTAAGAGCCCTGAGCGGCGACCCCAAGCGGGTTGGGGGCCCGAGCCCGCC